>CANDMV010000052.1 GCA_947385875.1 uncultured Eubacterium sp.
GATCCGCAAAGTGGGGAGTGCAGATCGCGGGAATGATTTTTCAAACACGCTCTAGGTGTTGCTGGAATCTATTGCCTGCAGTTATCATGTATGTAGATAGATTCTGAGACTTTAAAATGGTTTGAAGATAACGGAAGGGGTGTGAAAAGAGATGGAGATGGGAAAGAAGAAACTTCCGATAGGGATTGAAAATTTTGAAGAGCTTAGGAAAGAAGATTTTTACTATATTGATAAAACAGGGTTTATTACCGAACTGCTCCATAACTGGGGAGCAGTAAATCTGTTCACCCGTCCCAGAAGGTTTGGAAAAACGCTGAATATGAGTATGCTGGAACACTTTTTTTCGGTGGACAAAGATAAAAGCATTTTTGACGGGCTGGATATTACAAAGGAAGCTGCGCTTTGTAAGGAACATATGGGGAAATACCCGGTTATTTCAGTTTCCTTAAAGGGGATTGATGCACGGACTTATGATACGGCATATCAGATGGCAGTTCGGGTTATTATAGAAGCAGCAGCAAAGTTCTACTTTCTTTTAGACAGCGAAAAGCTGAATAAACATGATAAAGCAGCGTACAAAGATCTTTTGGATAAAAGTATGAATGAAAGTACGTTTGGCAGCAGCTTAAGGCAGTTATCGGGAATGTTGGAAAAACATTATGGCACAAAGGTGATTGTGCTGATTGATGAGTATGATGTTCCTCTGGCAAAAGCCCATGTGAACGGATACTACGACCAGATGATCTCCCTGATCCGAAGTATGCTTGGGGAGGTGCTGAAGACGAATAACAGTTTGAAATTAGCTGTGCTGACCGGGTGTCTGCGGATTACAAAGGAGAGTATTTTTACTGGACTTAACAACTTAAAGGTGCTGACGATTGCTGATGAGCGCTTTGATGAATCCTTCGGTTTTACAGATAAAGAAGTGAAAGCTCTTCTGGAGTATTATGATGTAATGGCTCATTATGGGGCAGTTAAAAGATGGTATGACGGTTATCAGTTTGGAAATGTAGAAGTGTATTGTCCGTGGGATGTGCTGAACTATTGCGACAGGATCAGAAGTGAACCTCACGTACAGCCGGAAAATTATTGGATCAACACTAGCAGCAATGACGCGGTGAAACGGTTTATAGAAGAATCAGCCAATGCTGCGACCAAACGGGAGATTGAGCGTCTGGTGGCGGGGGAAGTCATTACAAAGGAAATCCGTCAGGAACTCACGTATGAGGAAATGTACCAGAACATTGACAATATATGGAGCCTTCTTTTTACCACCGGGTATCTGACCCGGCGGGGAAAAGCGGAGGGCAGGCAGATGAAACTGGCGATTCCCAATCTGGAAATCCGGGATATTTTTGAAACGCAGATCATGGAGTTCTTTAAAGAGAATGTCCGGGAAGACGGGGAGATGCTGAACCGTTTCTGCGATGCTTTGCGGAATGAAGATACAGAAAATGTAGAAAAGATTTTCACTGAATATTTAAGGAAGACTATTAGTATCCGGGATACGGCTGCAAGAACAGAGATGAAAGAAAATTTCTATCATGGTATTTTACTTGGAATCTTAGGAGTGAAAACCCGCTGGGGCATTTCTTCCAACCGGGAAATGGGTGAGGAATACGCGGATATCCTTGCAGAACCGGATACCGGGAATATGGGGATTATCATAGAAGTGAAATATGCCCATGACGGAGATCTGGACGGGGCATGTAAAGAGGCATTAAAACAGATAGAATATACAAAGTATGAAGATGACCTTGAAGACGATGGGGTAGAGAATATCCTGAAATATGGGATTGCCTGCTATAAAAAGCGGTGCAGAGTTATGCTGGCAGAAAAACGGATAACATAAATATAGGTACATGAAAGCTCTGGGACAAGCATGTTCCGGGGCTTTTTTCATGCTGTAATCTTCATCAGAATTGGTATCGCATTCTTTATCAGATAATGACAGTATGTTAATCTGATAATTTTAGTTTCCAGATCGACTGTGAGACCAGCCATGTTGTGAGTTCGATTACCCGCTCTAACGGCAGCTGACATCTCTTACTGCATCAATAAAAATAATAAAAATTTTTCTGACCAAATGGTGTTTTCGCTGATCTAATAAGTGTAAAAAGAAAATATTTGCAAATATTTGCTATAACGATGCTGTTTACTGCCACGATTTGGTTATAGTAATGGATAACAAGTGGACACAGCAGTTTTTTAAGAAAGGGGGAAAGAAACCAGGATGGAAGAAGCTTGGGAACTTGTCAGGCGTGCAAAAGCACATGATAAAGCTGCATTTTCACAGCTGATGAAGCAGTATGGGAACAGTATGTATAAGGTAGCCAAAGCAATATTAAAAGAGGATGAGGATGTGGCGGATGCCATGCAGGAGACGGCTTTAAGCTGCTGGGAGAAAATAGGCACCTTGCAGACAGAGCGTTTTTTTAAGACATGGCTGATTCGTATTCTGATTAACCACTGCAATGCCATATACCGAAAAAACCGCAGATATATTTTAGGCGAGGTTCTGCCTGAGGCGGCTGCGGCAGATGACGCGTACGCAAATGTGGAATGGATGGAGATGCTGCAGTGTCTTGGAGAAAAATACCGCATCGTCATCGTGCTTTATTATGTCGAGGGATTTTCCGTAAAAGATATTTCCGGCATCCTTAAAATCAGCCAGAGTGCTGTAAAGGAGAGGATGTCGGCAGCAAGGAAAAAAATGGAAAAATATTACAGGCAGGGGCGGTCAGGGATGATGTATGAAAAGAATATAAAAGTGACATGAGCCAAAAGACATTGATGCACTGAAAAATAAAAGACAGTGATAAAAACTGCATAAAACAAAGTGTGTACAAAAAGTTACAGTTTACACAAAATCAGCTGAAGCAGAAATTATAACAAAAAATGGCATGGTGTGAACTGTGGCAAAATCAAAAGAAGTAATTTATAAAAATAAAGAAGTAATATAAAAATTAGACGGAAAAAGGGCAGGGATGGTGTATGAAACAATACGAAGATTTTATCGAAGGCTTACAGAAGGATACAGATATGCCGGATGAAGTACGGATGAAGTACGAGGATGTATTAGAGAATATTGAGCAGTTATCGAATCAGAGGAAAGGGGAATATTCTATGAGAGCGGGGCATAAAAAATCAGCGAGGACATGGGTAAAGGCGGCGGCGGTCGCAGGCATTTTTGTAACGGGCTTTAGTATTTTTACGGTCAGCAATCCGGTAGCGGCATCGAAGCTGCCGATTATCGGGAGGATTTTTGAAAATGTAGGAGAAGATGTCATGTTTTCAGGTAATTATTCTGGGAAAAAAGTATTGCAGGAAGATGCAGCAGATGCAGGGGATGCAGAGAATGTATCCAAGTCTGGGGATGTGACAGACAGAACTCCAAAGGAGCCGATTACGGCCAAAGACCAGGGGATTACCATTACAGCTTCTGAAGTGTACTCAGATGGATATTCTGTATATCTGGCAGCAGAGATTAAATCCAAGAAAGGAGGATTTTTGAATATACCAGATCATTATACCAGGCGTTTTGAAGAAAAAACAAGCAAATCGATCTATGCAGGCGGTACATGGAAGATTGGAGACGGGGAAAAGGAGACGCTGAACAATGCTTCATTTGAAGGAAAAGCAGTTGATGACAATACATTTATCGGTATGATGAAAATAGATCAGACGAAGTACTTAGAATCAGATGGAAGGATGAAGCTGGAATTCACAGATTTATATTATGATGATGTCGATGCTGTGGCATCAGAAGAAATAGAGCCGCTTCATCGGTTTTTTGGGACATGGAGGCTTGACGTACCGTTTACAGTTGACAAGGAGCAGTGCAGGGAGCTGTCGGTAAATCAGGAAAATGATGACGGATTCGGCATTGAAAAAGTATTTGTATCTCCTTATCAGATTATCGTATTTTCTAAAGTGCCATATACGACGTTATCACCGGAAGATTTTACAAGGGAAGAATTTGACGAAGTATGGGGCGCTAAAAATGAAGAAATGATCGCAGCCGGAGAAAAGCCGGTGACCTATGAAGAACTGCTGGCTGAGAAGTATCTTGTGCCGTATGAAGTAGCGATCTTCGATCAGGACGGGAAATCACTGGAAAGGCACTTTGGCTATGAAAATAAAACGGTATTTGCCGTGCAGGAGAATGAAATAACGAAGCTGCATATTTTTATGACGGATGGATCTCATGATATTGATTTGATTAAGGCTGCTGATGAAAAGGAAGCACAGAATCTGTCGATTTTTGATGTAGAGCTGGAGCTGGAGTAGCTGCAATGAATCTGTCGATTTTTGATGCAGAACTGGAAAGCTGCAATGAATCAGCTGATTCTTGATACAGAACTGGAATAGCTGCATCCATTCGTATGTATGAAAACTGCTGCTGGCTGTCAAAGGGAAACAGACAGACGCGGCAGTTTTTAAATAGCAGGACAGGGGCTGTTCGATATTTTTCTTAATACGACAGCCCCTTTTGAATTATGTATATTCCTTTAATTTTCTGCGATAAAAGAACACAGAAATGAACATCCCGACTGTCCAGCCAATCGGCCATGCGCACCATATACCGAAGGCGCTTTTGGTCAAATCTGATAACAAAAAAGCCAGAAGCACACGCAGGATTAAATCGGTAAATGTAGCAGCCATAAATTGGCGCATCGCACTGATTCCCCGAAGAATGCCGTCTGCAGCTAATTTGGCGGATACAATAAAATAAAACGGAGATAGTATCCATAAAAATTGTCTGCCCGTTATCAGTGCTGCGCCAGAACCATTTTCCAGAAACAAAAGCAGCAGGTATTTTCCAAAGAAAAGATAAAGGACACAGAATGGGATACAAAGGCACCAGACCATCTTAATGCCTGCAAAAAAGCCTTCCTTTATCCTTTCATGCATTCCTGCGCCGAGATTCTGTGCTGCATAATTCGAAATTCCATTGCCGATCGTTGTAAAGGATGTAATTACCAGATTATTCAGCTTTACCGCAGCAGAATATCCTGCCATAACGGAGGAGCCAAACCCATTAATTATACTCTGAATCAGAATATTTCCCACCGAGACGAAGCTTTGCTGCAGGATGCTTGGAACAGCGACAACAATAATCCTTTGAAGCAGCTCCCAGTCAAATACTGCCGATTTGCTCTGGCATTGAATTGTTTTTAGCCGTATCCATATCGTAAATACAGCCAGAATACAGCTGATTCCCTGACACAAAAAGGTTGCCCAGGCAACACCTGCAACACCCATGTGGAATGCCTGAACAAATAAAAGGTCTACCGCTATATTTGACACAGAGGACACAGCAAGAAAATAAAACGGGGTTTTTGAATCGCCCAAAGCAGAAAAAATCCCGGTTGCAATATTATAAAAAAATACAAACGGAAGTCCCCATATGTAAATATCCAGATACAGCTTTGAGTCCGCGAAGACTTCTTTCGGCGTGCGCATCAAATGAAGCAGCGGACTGCAGCCTAAAATACCTGCTAGCATCAATGCAAGACAGACAGCTCCGCTGAAAATGCAGGCAGTTGTTACGGCAGTTTTTAGTCGGTCAAATTCCTTTGCTCCAAATAATTGTGAGACAACAACCGAGCATCCCATATTACAGCCAAATGCAAACGCAATAAAAATCAGCGTAATTTCATAACTGTTTCCGACAGCTGCCAGAGCGTTTTCTCCGATAAATTTTCCCGCAATAAGACTGTCCGCTATATTATAGAGCTGTTGAAAAATAATACTGCCAAAAAGTGGGAGGCAGAATCTCCATAACACCGTTTCAGGTCTTCCAACTGTTAAATCTTTGTTCATAAATTCATTTCCTTTCCCAATGTTATTTACATAGATCTGAGAATGTATTATAATTCATTTCATGAAATATGAAAAATACATATATTATATAAGAGGAATACAAAAAACATATGGACATCAATTTTGAATACTACAAGATCTTTTACTATGTGGCAAAATATGAAAATATAACAAAAGCAGCAGCCGCGCTGGGCAGCAATCAGCCAAATGTGACGCGTATCATGAAGCTTTTGGAATCACAGATGGGGTGCCGTCTGTTTATTCGCGGTGCAAGAGGAATCAGCCTGACAGAAGAAGGAGAGCTGCTGTATTCTCATGTGGAAATAGCGTACAAGCAATTATTGAGTGCGCAGGAGGAAATAGGAAGGCAGAGCTCATTTCGCGGAGGTACTGTAGAAATCGGAACAACAGAAACAGCCATGCATCTTTTTTTATTAAATGCCCTGCATAATTTCAGGTTGGAATTTCCTGAAATAAAGATAAAGATTCATAATCACACAACGCCGGAAACGATCCGGCGCCTTATAAGCGGCAGACTGGATTTTGCTGTTGTAACAGACCCCTTTTTGCTGCCTGAAACGGTTTCGTGCAGTAAAATTATGGATTATGAAGAGATACTTGCAGGCGGAACACAGTATGGCAGCCTGGGCGATGCTGTATTAGAATTAAAGGATATCAAAAATTATTCTCTGATCGGATTAGGGCAGGAAAGCGCTACGTACCATCTGTATAAAAACTTTTTTATAGAACATGGCGTAGATTATGAGCTGGATATGGAGGTCGCAACATCGGGCCTGATACTGCCGCTGATTGAAAACAATTTTGGAATCGGTTTTGTCCCAAAGGCGCTTGCATGGTCCTTGCTGGAAAGCGGAAAACTGGTGCGAATGCAGATAAATTGCTGTATTCCCAAACGGTCTGTACAGATTATATCTGATAAAGGACGCGGAAGGAGCCTTGCAGCGGATACACTATATAAATATTTAAAAGGATGCAGACAAAAAGGGTGAAGGTGCAGATAGAGGGAAGCTTACAAAAATGTAAGGTTCCTTTCTCTTTTTGTAATGCAGATGTAAGGATTTTTTTTGATAAATCTCCTATAATGATTCTTGCAAGGAGGGATTTCAAGATGAACAATCAAAATGAAAAAGTAGTAGTATCGATTAAGAATCTGATAAAGGATTATGGAAACCACGGATTTCGTACCAGAGTATTAAAGGGGATTGACCTTACGATTTTAGAGCACGATTTTATCGCGATAATGGGGCCGAGCGGCTCCGGCAAGACGACGCTTTTGAATATTTTATCCTCAATCGATAAGCCGACGCAGGGAAACGTATTAATCGGAGGAAAGGATCTTACGCTTGTATCGAACAGGGAGCTGTCGCAGATCAGACGGGATAAGATCGGATTTATTTTTCAGGATTACAATCTGTTGGATACGATGACGCTGCAGGATAATATAGCGCTTCCGCTGTCATTAAATGGCGTAGACAGCAGAGATTGTATGTTAAAAGTAAGAGAGCTTGGGCGGGCGTTTGGATTGATCGATCATTTGAATAAATATCCATATCAGCTCTCAGGCGGACAGAAGCAGCGCGGTGCGGCATGTCGCGCACTGATTACAGATCCGGAGATTATTTTTGCTGATGAGCCGACAGGGGCGCTGGATTCAGCTTCCAGCAAAGACCTGCTGGAATGTCTGCGGTCAGTGAATGAAAAGGGGATCGCAGCCATTTTAATGGTTACTCATGATGCGTTCAGCGCTTCCTATGCAAAGGATGTGTATGTATTAAGTGACGGAGCGATGAAATGCCGTATCAGCCGCGGCAGGAGCCGGCAGGAATTTTACGACCGTATTATTGAAATACAGGCGTCTATGCGGCGGGAGTCGGAGAAAGAAGATGTATCAGGAGGTGCAAGGTCATGAGTATGTTTCAGCTTGCAGTACAGAATATGAAGAACAGTTTTAAAAATTACATTTCTTTGATACTTTCATTGTCGTTTACGATACTGATATTTTTCAATTTTCAAAACCTCATTTATTCAGATGCATTTGCAGTTATGGGAGAGCATAATCAATCTTATAGTACAATGATTGTGCGGATTGTATCGGTGGTGCTGGGATTTTTTATGGTCTTTTTTACCGGGTATGCGACGAATGTGTTTTTAACAAGACGGAAAAAAGAAATCGGCATCTATGTATTTATGGGGCTTACCAATCAGAAGATCGGAAAGCTGTATATGATGGAGATGGCGATGGTCGGTATCGTGACGCTTGCGGTCGGTATTGTATCCGGAGTGCTTACGGCAAAGCTTTTTCAGATGATCGTGATGGCTTTGTCCGAGATTACGGTGGATATCGGCTTTCATTTTAATCTGGAGCCGGTAATGATTACGGCAGGGCTTTATCTGGCTGTTTATCTATTTTTCATCTGCCAGGGATATGTGAATATTGTAAGAAGCAGTGTATTAAAGCTCGTTTCTGCAAGCAGGCAGAATGAATATGTAAGCCGTCCGGCTGTCACGCTGGTGCTGGAAACGATTCTGGGTATCGGCATTTTATCGGCAGGTTATGGACTGGCAATCAAAAAAGGAGGGCAGGAGGTTCTGAATAATGCTCTGCTGGCAGTTATACTGGTCATTATTGGGGTCTATTTTCTGTTTGGCGGACTGCTGCCGATGCTGTTTCAGGGTATGGCAAAAAACAAAGCTTTTTTGTACCGCAGAGAAAGAAATCTGTGGGTGAATCAGGTGATCTTTCGTATGAGAAAGAATTACCGCACCTATGCAGTGGTCTGTGTACTGATGCTTTGTTCAGTGACGGCGCTTGCCACGAGCTTTGCTATGAAAAATCGATACGAAAATATGGTTCATTTTCGTAATACTTACACATATCAGCTTCTGAGCAGCCGGACGGACTTGGAGAACAAAGCGCGCAGGCTGATTGAGAAGGAGAATGACATAGAGTATAGTTCGAAGATTTCGATACTGTCGCTCGAGGAACCAAAAGAAAATGATGATAAAAATAAGACAGTACAATCAGAAACGCAGTATATGCTGTTACCTTGGTCGCAGGTAAAGCAGCTGTGTGATGATGTCGGGCTTGATTTTGAGCTGGAGGAGCTGGAGGATACGGAGCTTGTAGAGGCGGAGCATTTGTATCTGATCTCGCTTCTTACAGCACGGTCGGAGAAAAAAGTTACATTATTAGGCAAAGAATACAATCAGATCACTTCCGTCAACGATCCTTATCTGGGGTATCTGCAGGAGGGCATGACTTTTTATATCATAAGCGATGCAGAGTATGAGAGGCTGAAGCCGCTTGGACAGGAGCTTTATGCTTATAACTATAAGATTTCGGATATTCATAATTATAAAGCTTCCATAAAAGCGCTGGGTACGCTGGTGAGTAATACAGAGGATAATTATACAGCGCGTATTGTAACAGGCCCGGACGATTTGGAAGATGATGTGGCATGGGTTAAAATTTTGTATTCGCTTGGGCTGTTTATGTTTATCGTATTTATTATGGCCAGCGGGAGTATCTTGTTTATGAAGCTGTATAATGATGCGTTTGAGGAGCAGGGGCGTTATGAGGTACTGCTGAAGCTGGGATGTTCTTATAAGACTTTAAAGCGTTCGGTAAAGAGGGAGCTTTTAACGGCTTATGCCCTGCCGTTTTTAGTAATGGCGGTTTCTTCTTATTTTTCGGTACATGCGCTGGAAAATATGATGTATGAAAGCCTTACGGATGTGCGGCTGATCAGTATCGGAGTGATTTTTTTGTTTTTCTATTTCTGCTATTGTCTGTCTGTGGGAATTTATTTGAAAAATGCGAAGATAAAGAGAGTAAATTTTTAAGTGTTACATGATTATGGGTATCCGGACGCAGGCCAAGGGGTGCCGGCCTGTCTTCTGGTGACTTTTCCAGAATGCTAACTTCCAACGTCACCAGAAGACAGGCCGGCACCCCTTGGCCTGCTGTTTTTGATAAGCCTTACAATAAAAATGCTGACTATATAGATGAAATCTTTAGTTGTGAAGCGCTGACTCGCCGACTGAACTGTTACAACGGCTTATGTACTCCTGAATCATTTTCTTGCTAATTTATCATACAAATGATAGTATAAGGGTTGAAAAAGGTTATGGACAATATGGGGCAGGATAACTGATATCTTGAAGTCATGAACATTTCTGCTGAAATTGATAACAGACTGATGCATGAAGGAGGAATATTTATGCCGCAGGCAATGAAGAGCTTAATGGATCAATATATAAAAGAGGTCAGGAATATATATGGCTTATATCTACAGAAGATTATTTTATTTGGCTCTTATGCAAGAGGGGATTATCAGTCAGATTCGGACGTAGATCTTATGATACTGCTGGATATTTCAGACATGGAAATAAAGGCATACAGCCAGCAGCTTTCTTATATGACATACGACTTTAATCTGGACAATGACATAGATATAAAGCCAATAGCCAAGAGTCAGATGCATTTTAATAGATGGTGTGAAAACTATCCATTTTATGCCAGTATTCGGAAAGAGGGGATTGTATTATATGGAAAATCCTAAAGAAGGCAAAGGCACAAGAAAAGATTTGTGTTTATACCGGATACAGACAGCAAAGGAGAATCTGAATGCATCTAGGATACTGCTTGCAGCAGGGGAGTACAAAAGCTCAAATAACCGTTCTTATTATGCAATTTTTCATGCAATCAATGCTGTTCATGCGTTAAACGGGAAATCCTATAAGAGGCATAAGGATGCAGTCGGAAATTTTAATAAAGATTATGTAAAGAATGAGATTTTTCCTAGAGAGATTGGGTGGAAAATCGGACAGGCAGAAGAAATAAAACATGCAAGTGATTATGATGATTTTTATATTGCAAGTCGTGAAGAAGCAGAACGACAGGTCATGTCAGCTGATGAATTTATTCAGATGGCGGAAAAATATTGTATGAAGAAGCTGCAATAAAGGCTTAGCACGATTCATAATAAGGCCGCCGGAAGGACTGAGCATGGAGACAGAAGCAATATAGATGCAGTTCTTCAGGTCAGCGTTTCCGCAAATAAGGAGATTTATGAGTTAATAAGGAGGTGCGATCGGGTCATGTGCGAAGCGAACTTCCAATGGGTTGTATTCAGTAACAGTTCTGCCCAAGGCTGAACTGTTATAAATATATAGCAAAATTATAAAGAAATAGAAAAGCTGGAGGATTACGTTGTTATGTACACAGGATACGAGCTGCTCTGGCTGTTTTTGGTTTATTCCTTTTTAGGATGGGTTCTGGAAACAGCTGCAGCAGCAGTGAAGCAGAAAAGATTTGTCAACAGGGGCGTGATTAATGGGCCGTTTTGTATTATATACGGTGTTACAGCTGTATTAATGTGCATAGGTCTTCATGAAGTAACAGGTGTCTGGCTGTTTTTAGGAAGTGTTATTTATTCTGCATCATTGGAATGGATAGCGGGTCATTTAATTGAAAAATATTATCATGAGAGATGGTGGGATTATTCAAAATACCCTTTGAATCTGGATGGCTATATCTGTGCTCCGATGGCGTTATTATGGGGTGTGCTTGGATTTATCTGTATCAGATGGGGAAATGTGTTCCTGATCGGGATCTATGGTTTAGTCCCAGAATTTTTGTGTAAAATATTGATCTGGGCGCTGCTTGCCGGATTATTCTTAGATGCGCTGGCTTCTTATATGCTGATTACCGGAAAAAGCGGACGTCTGGACAGATGGGAGGAGGCAGACAGCCGGTTTGCCAATGTAGCGGCTCGTCTTGGAAAATGGATTTCCGGGCAGATAGAAAAGCGTATTCACAGTGCATATCAGGCGATCGAGCAGCTGGAATGGGAAGAAGCGCACGGGACATTTGCAGAAGGCTGTGGATTTTACAAGGTAGTGCTGCTGTTTTTTGTAGGGGCTTTTCTGGGAGACATTACTGAGACGCTTTTCTGCCGGATTACGACAGGAGTATGGATGAGCAGGAGCAGTGTGGTCTGGGGGCCTTTTAGTATTGTCTGGGGGCTTGCCATTGCTTTAGTGACAGCGATGTTATATAAATACAGAAATCGGTCTGACAGGTTTCTATTTTTTGCAGGGACATTCTTAGGAGGAGCGTATGAATATTTCTGCAGTGTCTTTACAGAAATGATGTTTGGCACTGTATTTTGGGATTATAGTGAGATTCCATTTAATCTGGGCGGCAGGATTAACCTGCTTTACTGCTTTTTCTGGGGATTTGCTGCGCTGGTGTGGTTTAAGGGCTGCTATCCTTTTATTTCAAGCCATATTGAAAAGCTGCCGGTGCTGTTTGGAAAAATATTCACATGGGCGCTGATTTTGTTTATGTGCTGTAATATTACGGTATCCTGCATGGCACTGCTGCGGTATGGCCAGAGGCAGGAAGCTATGGCGGCTTCGGATGGATGGCAGGTGTGGATGGATGAGAGATTTGATGATGCCAGGATGGAGCGGATCTATCCGAATGCGATTATGGTGGAGTAAATGGAGGCTGTTTACGCCCTGCACTTCGGATTGTTTTAGCACGAAAGGATAAAACGGTAAAATCGGTTCGTACATAGGAGCTGAAAAAGAATTTACACGGGCAGCAAGGTGAAAGGTTTGTATGAAAGACTGGCTTTGAGTAGAGAAAAGACGAGGTGATGCGGCTTGCATCCGAGGGCAATATCATTACAAAACCGCAGGATATTGTGAAACAGCCTGCTGTGCTGGAATTTCTTGGGTTAGATGAAAGGCAAAAATAGCTTGCTTTTCATACAAATCGGAACAGGGAGGCTGCTGCATGACGGCAGAGTCATTGAAGTTGGGAGGGCTGCTGTTCTTTTAAGCAGCAGCTTATTCTGATGGAAATCAGTTGACTTTGTCTGTCTGAAAATTCTTTTAAGCAACATTATATAATGAAATGTTATCTGAAAGTATTTTATACTAAGTCTTTTCTTTTTGCAACTCTAAAAATTAAATTGTCTATTATTTCCAGAATATCGCTATTTCTGTATGTTTTTATCTTTCCATTTTGTGCATATTCAATAAAAACAAAAATTTATATAAAAACATGTCTAGTTTTATTAAGTGCAGAAAAAAACTGTCTGCGTGAAATTCTGCTCTCCATTATTTTTATATTTTAACGCGCAAACCCGCATAAACAGCGGGCCGCGCGTTTTTTTGCGCATAACAGTTTATTATAAAATGTTATGCGCAGACAGGAAATAAAGAAATGCTGGAGAGTATATAGGAGGTGGCGGCTGTGCAGGATTTGGATTATGGAAAAATCGGGATGAGGATTCGGCAGGCCAGAAAAGCAAAAAAATTGACACAGAGCGAGCTTGCCGGGCAGTGCGGGATCAGCATGTCGTTTTTAGGACATATAGAGCGCGGGACGAGGATCATGAGCCTGGAGACATTTGTGAATCTGTGCGAGGCGCTGGATGCAGACGCAGGGGAATTTCTCTGGGGACAGACGCGCCCTTCGGATTCACGGCTTGGATATGCATGGAAACAGCAGGGAAAGAGTGAGCAGGACAGCTATTCTATGTATATCAGGATTATGCAGTCTGTAGCGGAGATTATGAATGGGACTTGAGAGGAAAATGTATCAAAAATACAAAGCCAGTAAAATGTATTTCCTGAAAGGAAAGGCTGCGGTTATTAGTCAGGCAGGGAAGAGAAGGAAATGATGCATATGAATAGGGAAAGCCTGTGCAGTACAGAAAACGGGCAGGCGAAATATTTCATAAAAATATTTGTTTTGATAGAACTGACGGTCCTGTGTATTTTCGGGCTGTATTATTTTTCGAGCGGGGATGGGCTGTATATCCGGGACTCAGACGGCAATATTGATGAATTTTATGCGACAGGCGATGTAGGTGAACTTGCAGAAGGCACTGTTGTGGAACAGATTTATACTTCACAGATGGACTGCATAACAGAAGCAGGGGTTCTGGTGTCTGATTACGGAAAAGAGCTGGAGGGAAATCTTTATGTATGTTTCGAAGACATTACAGCAGGAAAGCTGCTTGCAGAAGGCAGGTATCCGGCAAGGGATTTGGGAGAGGGCAGATACTTATATTTGAATCTGCCCGAACGTTGTGAGGTTTTAAGAGGAAATCAGGTAAAAATCACGCTGACATCAGACTGTGCGCCGCAGAATGCACCGACTGTATGTTATCAGGCAGGATACCAGTTTCAAAATGCGGCAGTTTCCGAACAGTCTCAGTTTTTAGTGAATGGTGCAGCTGTTCAGGGGGCTATGTGCATCATTGTGCATGGAAAAAATTATGTCTGGACAGGTTCGCATTACAGGATGCTGATTGGTGCTGCGATGCTTGGAGTGGCAGTTTTATACTGGCTGGAAGTATTGCGTGTTATCAGGGGAAAGAGAAGTTACTGCTTTGGACTGGTTCATGTATTAAAAAAGTATGGATTTTTGATTCAGCAGATGATAGAGCGAAATTTTAAGACGCGGTATAAGCGGTCAGTGCTGGGCGTATTTTGGAGCTTTTTGAATCCGCTGCTGTTGATGAGTGTACAGTATATAGTTTTTTCCACTATTTTTAGATCCAATATAGATAATTATCCTGTTTATCTGTTATCCGGTGTTGTAGTGTTTAATTTTTTTAATGAGGGAGTCGGGCAGGCACTGCATTCTATAGTGGGAAATGCATCGCTGATTACGAAAGTGTATATACCCAAATACATCTATCCGGTTACACGTGTCTTATCTTCCGGCATTAATCTTTTGATGTCACTGATACCGCTTATGATTGCTGCATTGATTACTGGAGAAAAGCTTTCAAAAGCGTATCTTATGCTGCCGTATGTGCTTATATGTCTTGTGATTTTTACAATCGGCTTTGGGATGATTATGGGGACGGCAATGACTTTCTTTCGGGATATGCAGTTTTTATGGGGTGTCATGAGTACACTCTGGACGTACGTAACACCACTGTTTTATCCGCTGTCGATTGTTCCAGAGCCGGCGCAGACAGTATTTCATTATAATCCGATGCTGTATTTTGTAAAGGCAGTCAGGTCGATTGTAATGGAGCAGGCTGCGCCAAGGCCGATCGAGCTGGCGATGTGTTCAGCTTCAGCAGCTGTTATGCTGCTGGCAGGCGGATTTATATTTAAGCGGAACCAGGACAAGTTTGTATTTTATATATAGTTACAGATGCAGAACTTAAGAAAATTGTATTTTATATATAGTTAGATGCAGAACTTAAAAATAAAGATAAATGGAGCAGCAGGAAAAGAATTAATGGAAAATGTAATAAAGGAAAATGAAATTGTGTCGCTGGAAGATGTATCATTACGGTTTCGATTAGATCACAACAGGGCAGATTCGTTGAAAGAATTTTTTGTGCGCTGGGTAAAACGGGATTTGCAATATAACGAATTCTGGGCATTAAAGCATGTATCTTTGATTGTAGAACGTGGAGATGTCATTGGAATTATCGGGCATAACGGGGCAGGAAAAAGCACTTTGATGAAAGTAATCGCAGGCATTATGAAGCCGACGGAGGGAAAAGTAGAGACGCATGGAAATATAGTGCCGATGCTTGAGCTCGGCTCAGGATTTGATATGGAGCTGTCAGGGCGGGAAAATATTTATCTAAATGGGGCAGTTTTGGGATATTCGAAAAAGTTTTTAAATCAAAAATATAGGGAGATATTGGAATTTTCAGAGCTTGGTGATTTTATTGAAGCACCGCTTAGGACTTATTCATCCGGTATGCTGGCGAGACTTGCATTTTCTATTGCCAGCATGGTGGAGCCGGAAATACTTATTGTGGATGAGATTTTATCGGTAGGAGATGCCGATTTTCGAAAAAAAAGCCAGAATAGAATGATGGAGCTTATGGCAGGCGGGACGACTGTATTTTTTGTGTCGCATACGATAGCGCAGATCAAAGAG
This sequence comes from uncultured Eubacterium sp., assembly GCA_947385875.1. Classification (GTDB taxonomy): domain Bacteria; phylum Bacillota; class Clostridia; order Lachnospirales; family Lachnospiraceae; genus Eubacterium_J. The sequence goes on from CANDMV010000052.1 coordinate 15,782, forward strand.
CTCTGCAACAAAGTATTGTGGCTGGAGCATGGGCGGGCGGCGGCATTTGGCGAAACAATGGAAATATGTGAAAAATATGAGGCAGGCCGTAAGCCGGACGGAGGCATGGGAGATTATGTCCACAGGCAGTAAAATCTGCCGGCAGCGCCGTCCTGCGGGAATCAGCGCCGGAAATTATATGGAAAATCCCGCCGCCCGCGGGTATTGGGAAGGAAAGCGGAATGAAAGAATATGATATCCAGATTCTTGTAGCATCGCAGCAGCCCGTGTATGTGCCTCCGGTAAAAAATCTGGCGCTTATTCAGGCAGGGACAGCATTAGCTGAAGAAAGGCTCGAAGGGATGCTGCATGATGATATAGGGGCTCATATATCAGAAAAAAATAAATTATACTGCGAGCTGACTGTGCAGTACTGGGCCTGGAAAAATCTGAAGGCAGACTATTATGGTTTTTTTCATTATAGGCGTTATATGAATTTTTCAGAGGAATATCCTGTCGGGAAGAATGGAAAGCTGAGAGCCTGTCGGTGGACGCCGTATATCGAACGAGACAGTATTAGTAGTGATTTGTCAGAATTTGGTTTGGATGAGCCGCATATTCAAGAAGTGACAGCAAAATATGATCTTCTTACTGTGCTCAGTGAGAGGATGAATGTAACAGTATATCAGCAGTTCTGCCAGTTTCATGATCGCAGGAGCCTGGATTTAGCGATTGCGATTGTAAAGCGCAGGTATCCGGGATATGCAGGAGCATGTGATGCATATATGCATTCAAAATATATTTATTTCTGCAATATGTATATTATGAAACGCAGCATTTTCTATGCCTATATGGAATGGCTCTTTCCAATACTGGAGCAGTTTGAGTCAGAGTGGGATGCTTCAAGGATGGGAGGGAATGAAAACCGTGTCATAGGATATATCGCAGAAAGGCTATTTGGTGTGTATTATACAGAGCTGAAACTGCAGAATCGCATAAGATGCTGTGAGCTGCCGTATGTGATTTTCTATGATACATGGTCTGCCAAAGGCATGTCGGATGGGAAGATCAGGTCAGCAGGACAGATGTCATCTGTGAAGACAGATGCGGGCAGGCATAAAGCTGCCAGGCCGTCGGCACGCAGCAGAATGCGTACGTTTTATATCGGCAGACGAAAGATTCAGGTAGATATGAGAAAGGTAAATGCAGCATTGCCAGCCGGCAGTTTAAGGCGGAGGGCAGTAAGGACAGTGATGGGAAGGTTTTTATAAATGTTTGTACAACTGCAGAGTATTCTGCTTCCAGATGAAGATGTATGTGGAACTAGGGAATTATATGTCCATCAAAAAGGGAACCGGATGTTATTCGATGGATACTTTAATTTATTTTATATAGAAAAATGGAAGCGCTATACGTCTCTTGAAAGACTTTTTTTGTCCATAAAACTCAGAGGATATGAGCGTCTGGCGCTGTTTCATAATAAGAAAAAGCTGTGGGAAAAAAGGCTTTTGGCAGAAAAAATATGCTGTTATAAGATACCAGTTCCAATAAAAAAATATGATACGGGTGTATTTTGGTTTTCATTGACAAAATCAGTTCCTATATCAGTATCAGATCAAGCTGAGGTAGGTCAGGTTAAAATAAATCAGAGGAAGGCAGAACAGCAGGAGAGTATAGAGCCGCTGGTATCTGGATTTTATATCAGTGAATGCAGCAGGAAGAGAGCCGTTAGTATCGGTATTGATATTTGTACTTATCACAGGGAGGTTTATGTAGAGCGTACGCTCAAGTTGCTGCAGACCATCTTGGATGACAAGACGCTGGATGTATCAGGGCATGTGCAGGCTTATATTGTAGATAATGGAAGGACTCTCCATAAATATGAGTCGGTGGCAGAGCTGGCAGTCAGGATGAAAGGAGCTGTGAAAATAGTTCCCAATCGTAATGCGGGTGGTGCAGGGGGATTTGCCCGCGGTATGCTGGAAATTCTGAGGGATAAGAATCAGAAAGGCTTCACGCATATACTGCTGATGGATGACGATACGCGGATGCAGCCGGATCTGCTTGTGCGTGTCTATGGATTTTTATCGATTGTAAAAGAAGAGTGGAAAGATATTACGCTGGGCGGTTCTATGATGTGGGAAGATGCGCCGTGGAAGCTGTATGCAGCAGGGGAGTACTGGGAGCGCGGGGTAGTTCGAAACCGACATAAGGGTACAGATCTGCGCAGATTTCAAAATGCCGCAGGGCGGGCAGTGCTTTCTACAGAATACGAACGGCAGTATTATTCCGGCTGGTGGTGCTGCTGCTATTCTCTGCGGGTGGTCAGGGAAAATCATCTGCCTGTTCCGGTGTTCCTGCATCATGATGATATTGAGTACGGCCTTCGCTGTCGAAGGTATGGGATTGTATTTTTAAATGGAATCTGTGTCTGGCATAGAAGATTTGACAGCGGCTAGCCAGATGTGAATCTGTATTATGGTATGCGCAATGATCTGATTGAAATAGCACTGCAGTACCCTGTGAAAAAAGCGGCAGCATATATACGCAGCTTTTGGTGGAAAAGAATGGCGGCAGGGATCCTGCGCGGTAGAAACAGGGAGGCATTTTATATGCTTCAGGGTGCAGAAGATTTTTTGAAGGGGCCTCGGTGGCTCTGGAGTACAGACCCGGAACAACTGCATGAAAAAATCAAGTCGGCAGAGAGTTTGAAAATACGGGAAGTCTTATACAGAAGCTTTGCGGTATATAGGAGGCTTTATATAGAAGCAGATATAGCAGTGCAGGTTTACCAGAATTATATGGAAGAGTATACGACGGAAAATGCGTGGATGGAATATTTAAAGATGAAGGCTTAGTGGAAGTATGGCTGGCTGTAGATGTTAACAAGAGCAGCTGTATCAGAATGAGACTGTAAAAATCCGTCGTAGTGCGAAATCGTGTCTGAAAAGCTGATATGAAATAAAAGCAGCTGTTCCAGAATGGGGCTGATAAAAAAGTCCGCTGCAGTGTGAAAGCATGTCTGGAAAGTGGGAAAGAGGATAGGATGAGTGAAAAATTACTGACGATTATTGTGCCTGCATACAATGTGCAGAATTATATAGAACAATGTCTGCAGAGCATACTGCTGCAGACGGCTTTTAGCCATTGTGCGATTGTGATTAACGATGGCTCGACAGATGCACTTAAATGACTCACTGGGCACGTATGAGCAGCTGGAAGGAGTCTTTATGCTGCATGAGCAGGGAGCCGCCATAGCAGCGGAGGCATATGCAAGGATCCGGGAGGGATACGGCGTATGTCTGGTTACAAGCGGGCCGGGCGGCACGAACGCCCTGACGGGGCTGGCGGGAGCCTATATGGATTCCATCCCGGTCGTTTTTATATCCGGCCAGGTGAAGCGGGAAGACCTGCGGGACAGCCAGAAAGTCCGCCAATTCGGCATTCAGGAGGTGGATATTATTTCAAATGCACGCCAGTAAACAAATTACCCGGTTCAGATAAAAAAAACGCAGGATATTCGTTATGAATGTGAGAAGGCGGCGGCAGCTGCGGTTCACGGCAGGCCGGGGCCCGTATGGCTAGATGTTCCCCTGGACATTCAGGCAGTGCAGGTCTGCCCGGAGGAGCTGAGGGGATATGACCCGTCAGGTCTTCCAGAATATCCGGCAAAGGAGGAAGAAGTTGCCAAGACGGTCTCCCTGCTGATGCAGTCTGACCGTCCGGTCGTTCTGCTGGGGCACGGCATTCGCCTGAGCCATGCCGTGGAACAGGCAGCAGAACTGTGCGGGCAGATGGGAATACCAGTGCTTGTGTCATGGAACGGTGTGGATTTGATTGAGGAGGAGCATCCGCTGTATTACGGCAGGCCGGGAATGGTAGGGCACAGAGCGGCAAACCTGATTCTACAGAAGGCGGATTTTGTGCTGACGATCGGCAGCAGGCTGAATCTGCTGAGCACCGGGTACTGCTACGAAGAGTTTCTCAGAAATGCGAAGCATGTCATGGTGGACATCGATGTGCATGAAATGGAAAAAAAGAGTGTGCATCCATATATAAAGGCTGAATGCGATGCTGGTGACTTCATCAGACGAATGCTGGAAATGCTGAAGGAGCAGGCGGGAAAGAGGGACAGGAGGGAGTGGTTGCGATGCTGCGACAGGCTGAGAAGGAAATACCCCGTATTTATACCTCAGCAGGAGGCAGAGCCCGGATATGTCAGCAGTTATCATCTGATTCATGAGCTGTCAGGGCTGATGACTGGAGAGGATATTTACCAGTTCACAAGCTCCGGGACGACGGCGGACATAGCCATGAAATCGTTCAGAATCAAGCGCGGGCAGCGGGCGTTTCTGACAAAGGGCCTTGCAGCGATGGGATATGACCTGCCTGCAAGCATCGGCAGCTGCATTGCCTCCGGCGGAAGAAGGACTGTCTGCGTGACCGGGGACGGAAGCGCATCTATGAACATGCAGGAGCTGGAAGTGATCCACAGGCTGAATCTGCCTGTGAAGATCTTTGTCGCGCAGAATGAAGGCTACGGCATGATCTATGGAACACAGCAGGGAAATTTCCACGGACGGCTGACAGGAAGCACAAGACAGTCAGGGCTGACGCTTCCAGATCTAAAAAAAGTGGCAGAAGCGTTCGGCATTAAAGGGATGCATATCCAGAACGAGGACAGGCTGCGGCAGCAGATTAAAGCTGTGTTGGATCATGACGGCCCGGTAGTCTGCACCTATCACGCGGATATTGCGCAGAAAATACTGCCGAAGCAGGCAAACTACATGCGCCAGGACGGACAGATGGCCAGCAGGCCGTTGGAGGACATGGCACCCCTGTTGGAAAGAGAGGAGCTGGCGGAATGTATGAAGAATTAGCGCAGATGCAAGGCAATGTACCTGTCAGGCCGGTAGGAGTCGGCGGAATGCAGAAAGGAATAGCACAGGTGCGCAGCATATACGTCTGCCGGGATGGGAGGAGTTAGTGATATGAAGGAAGGATTAACCCGGATGCACAGCATTGTAACCGGGGCATTCGGGTTCCTTGGAGCAGCATTATGCAGGGAGCTGTTAGATCAGGGCGGCCATGTAACCGCAGTAATGCGACCAGACTCTCCAAATAGGGCAAAGGTCATGGAATTGTCACAGGAAAGGGATGGATGCGAAAGACGGTGCGATGTTTTGGAGATAGGGCTGGATAGGCTGGATGATTTGTGGAAAGTACACTGCATTCATGCGGATGTGTTTTATCATCTGGCATGGAACGGCTCTGCAGGGTCAGATAGGGAGGATTTTGACATACAGCATACCAATATCGGATATACGGCGCAGGCAGTCCGTGCGGCGAAGGCGTGCGGATGCAGGAAGATTGTGGGCGCAGGCAGTCAGGCAGAATACGGCGTGATTCATAGAAAGGCAGTAGAATCTGAGACAGTGCCGTATCCATTTATGATGTACGGTGCTGCAAAGCTTGCGGCATATCAGATGGGGCGGGTGTTGGCAGATCAGCTTGGGATTTCGTTTGTATGGCCCAGAATCTACAGTGTATATGGCGTTGGAGAAAATCCGGGGACGCTGGTAAATTATGTGATGGATTCTCTGAGGGCAGGGAAGATGCCGGAGCTGCACCGTGTGAGAATATGTGGAATTTTATGTATGTGTCGGACTGTGCAAAGGCGCTCCGTATGTTAGGAGAGAGCGGAGAAAGTGAAGGAATCTATCATGTCGCTTCTAAGGATACCAGAAGGCTGCGGGAGTTTGTGGAGGAGATTCGGGATATAGCGGCTCCGGGAGCGGAGATTGGATTTGGGAAGAAAGAGGCGCAGGCGGAGCGGACGTTCTGGTTGGAGCCGGATGTGGGAAGATTGGATGAGACCGGGTTTGCCTGTGAGGTTTCGTTTGAGGATGGGATCAGGAGAAAGGAAGGATGGGGAAGAAGCTGTGGGTTTCCAAGACCATAGTGTTAAGAAATATACTGCTGAAAAGACCGATACTTGCTATTTTTGATGTAAGAAAGGAGGCTGTTGGGAGTAATGTTGATTCTATTCAAAGGTTTTGGCAATGAGGAGGTGTGATATGACGGGCAGTGGTAAGATGGAAAATAAGGATTTTTTTAAGGGAAAACGTATGTTGGTTACCGGACACACGGGGTTTAAGGGAGCGTGGTTGGCAGCAGTTTTGAATTTTATGGGTGCGGATGCGGCAGGATATGCGCTGGCGGCGCAGCCGGGATGCCTATATGAAAAGATCTGCGGGGATGAGCTGATACACAGCGTGACGGGAGAACTGCTGGACAGCCGTCTTCTGGAGCAGACAGTGAGAGAGGTTCAGCCGGAGATCGTTATTCATCTTGCGGGATTTGGATGCAGGCGGGGCTGTCTTGAGGATCCAGTGCGGGCATTTCAAACCAATCTGATGGGAAGCACGGTTCTTTTAGAGGCACTGAGAAAATGTTCTTCTGTAAAAAGCATTGTTCTTGAATCAAACTGTCAGTCATTTGAAGATAAAAGCGATAGTCCGGTTTATAATGGCGAGGAGGGTTTTGGCGAGGCGGATCCTTATTCTAGCAGTAAAATTTGCATGGAATATATGGCGCAGGATTACCAAGAGCTTTATTTTCAGACAGATAGACTGATAACTGGTATTGCTGTTGTGCGTGCAGGAAGTGTCTCTGGCAGCATGGCACATGACGAATCCACAGATGCTGACACTAATGTTGAGCACATGGGAAATGATCTGGCAGGAGGGTTTTCATCTGCTCCAGATCTTTCAGTGGAGGAGTCTGAAGATGGAATTCACAGACTGTTACTGCCAAAGTGTCGGCAGCATGTATTGGATGTATTAGACAGCTATCTGTCAGTTTCCAGGCTGATGTATGAAAGGCCGTTGATTTATTCTGGGAAGTGGGAGATAGAACAGAGACAGAAAAACAGGTCAGGATCATCCTGTGAAAAAGACGCTGGACAGTTGAAAGAGTTTTTAAAATGCCGGATAGATGGGGCAACAGAGCGTGAGATTTGTATGAAAATAGTATCTATGTATTACAGTAATTTGGGAAATTAACATATGCATTTATTTGTGTCTGCCCATAAGCGACAGAGTTGTAGGCAAATACAGAATAAAGAACGAAAAACATTGGCAAATGATGGAGGTCAAGATATTTTGATTGAATTAAATAGACAAAAAAGAGAACCATTAGTAAATATTAATGATGATGGAGAAAAATTATTTGATCTGAACCAGTTTTATGCACAGTGTGAATCCGGCGGCCCGGTTGATAAAAATGCGGTCATTCAGTATATCCAGTCATTTGATAAGGTCATTATTTGGGGAAGCGCAGGATTGGGACAGGCAATCGGTAAGTATCTGGAAAAAAACAATGTGAAAACACTGCAGTACTGGGATCAGCGTTTTGAGGAGCTTGGTTCGGTCGGAGAGCATAAAATAGAGGCACCATTTGGCAAAGAGTACAACAGAGATCATACACTGGTAATCTACAGCATTCCAAACCATGTGATTATGAATAATTTGTTAAATATGCTAAAAGAGCATGGATACTATAATGTAATCCGAGGAGATATTTTGTATAGCGGGATTTTATGTCCATATGAACATGGAGATACTCCAAGTGCTGTAAGATGTTGGATGAAGGGAGAGTGCCGTTCTGTCATCTGCCGGAAGCTGCAGAGTATTACCCAGAGCCGCAGCCGCAGGCAAAAGCCTGGAGAAAGAATTGATCTGACGTATAACTGTTTTATTATCAATTCATTGTGCAATTTAAGCTGTACACATTGTGTGCAGTATATAAACAGCTATCCGGCGGATAAGAAAATCAATATACCACTTGAAACGATCTGCAGGGATATTGATGCATGGCTTGAAATGATTGATTCAGTAGGCACGATCAGCGTAATGGGCGGAGAGACTTTTATGCATCCTGACATTGCAAAAATTGCTCAAAAATTTTCAGAACATGATAACTTTGGCTTTGTGTCATTTCCAACAAATGGACTTTATCCAATCAAACCAGAACAGCTAGAGGGAATTGAAGATCCAAGGATTATTATCGCGTTTGGGGCTTATCAGCATGTAGCCAGCGAAAGACAGCTTGAAATATACAAACAAAATGTCGAGCTTGTAAAATCTTATGGAATTGCATATACAGAATCAAGGCATCTGCCAACGTGGATTGTACCGAATGGTTTATGGAAGTATAGCAGTGATATTAGTTATATGGAAATGAAAAAAAGCGGATGTCCGATGCCGCCGCGCAATCTTCAGATTCGAGATGGCAAAATACATGTTTGCGACAAAGGAGTTGCTTTGTATGCGATGGGAACGGTCGATTATCCAGAAGATTATTTTATGCTGCAGAAAGAAATGCCGTTGGATCAAAAGAGAGAGCTGTTTCGTAAGTTTATAGAAAAACCATACTATCAGACATGCGGCCATTGTGGAAATTCTGCTGTGTCAGCTCCTTCTGCTTTGCAGGGTAAGATCGATGTTTTTGATCCAAAATCATATGAAGGTGTGGACTGGTTTGTTAAAGAAGCAAAAAGCTGAACGGAGTATTGACGGAGGCACTAAAAATGAATCTTTATAAAAAGCAGCTTAAAGAACAGCTGCAGAATGCAGTATTACAAGCCGTGAATGATAATTTTGAAAGATATAAATATTGTGAATTTGTAAAAAAGAGAAGAGATGAAGCACAGACTATATGTATATACGGAGCAGGAAAATTTTACAATGATTATAGCAGAAGTATAGGAAGATATGATTACATTTGCGATGGAAATCCTCAAAAATGGGGGAAGAAATATGACGGGCGGCTCTGTATCTCTCCGCAGCAACTTTATGAAATCGAATCCCCAGTCGTGTTCGTAATGCTTGGAGATTATAAAGACATCGTCGATGAACTGCGCGGGCGGCATATAGAAAGCTATTTCTGGGGAGATCTGTATCTGAATGTATATGATGAGCATTATACATCATCGTGGTTTCAGCAAAATGAGCAGGAGATGCTGGATACGGTTGATATTTTTGAAGACGATTGGTCGAAGCAGGTGTATGTCAACACAATATGCAACCGTATTGCTCCGCAGTATTCTTATATGTCTTTTCATGATATGGAAGAAAAAGGGGAATACTTTGGAACTGGTATTTTTAGTTATGAAAATGATGAATGCTATGTCGATGCAGGAGCATATGACGGCGACAGTATAAAATCTTTTATAAAACAGGTGAATGGAAATTTCCAGAGAATCTATGGATTTGAAATGGATCCAGATAATTATAATGAATTAAAAAAAGATCCTAGTATTATAAATGATGACAGAATTTCAGTGTTTCAGAAAGGTATTTCATGTCAGGCAGGAAATGTCGGTATTTTCCATAATGGCACGGGCTCTCATATCAAAGAGTGTAGTGAGGGAAATATAAGTCTAGTGAGTCTGGATGATTTTCTAGGCATGGAAAGAATCACGATGATAAAAATGGATATAGAAGGCGCTGAAAGAGATGGGTTGAAAGGAGCACGGAAAATTATATACAGACAACACCCTAAGCTTGCAATAAGTATATACCATAAATTGGATGACATGTGGAAGATACCGCAGTATATCAAGCAGATTTATCCCGGATATAAATTGGCTCTGCGGCATCATACGGCAGTGGCTTGGGATACAGACTGCTATGCATATACAGAATAGGAGACCCGTCATGAAATTTGAATATGAAAATTGTGATAAGCTGAACTCCATAGAAGTGACACTGGCTATGGGATGTAAGCTGAACTGCAGATACTGTCCGCAAAAGCTGCTGATGGATCATTATTTTGCTGAAGACAGCAGATGTCTGGCGATGATGGACTTTGAAGCTTTTAAGCAGATTTTAAGTAATGTGAAACAAGGAGGTACGGTGTGTTTTAGCGGAATGTGTGAGGCATTCTTAAATCCTGTTTGTGATGACATGATCGTATATGCTTATGAAAAAGGTTATCGGATCAGTCTTTTGACTACGTTAACAGGATTTCGCAGGGAAAGTATTAAAAAATTAAAGAATGTAGTTTTTGATGAGATCACATTACATATACCAGATCAGGAGGGACATTCTAAGTTCAAAATTACAGATGAATATCTTGAAAATTTGAAGCTGTTTCAGGAAAACTTTGAAGTTTCTAATTATTCCTGTCACGGGAATGTTCATCCCGCAGTGCAGCAGTATATAGATGCAAACAGAATCTGCAGCGGTGCTATGAATGACCGTGCAGGAAATCTTGACTGTGGAACAAAATCAAGTCCTAAGGGAGAGGTTGTCTGTATGGTAGGGACTATCAGTGGTTATGGTAATTGGACTCCTGAAATACTGCCGGATGGGACAGTTCTGCTGTGCTGCATGGATTACGGTATGAAACATGTGTTAGGCAATCTGCTTACTATGAGCGTTAGAGAGATTTTAGACGGAGCAGAATATCAAAAAGTCCGGCAGGGTATGAAGGATGATCGCATAGATATATTGTGCAGAAAATACATTTCTGCGCTAGAGCGTGTTTGAAAAATAAATATTGCACAAAACATATGTTTTTATTCCGTC
>CANDMV010000053.1 GCA_947385875.1 uncultured Eubacterium sp.
GCATGAGTGATAAGCAGTGCGTCAGCTCGTCAGCGCAGGATGCATCGGGTGATGATAACAGCATGAGTGATGAGCAGTATGGCAGTATGATCAGACAGCATGGGTCAGATTGCTTAAAAGCAGAACCAGACGGAGCGCCTGACAAAGAACTTTCATATTGGGCAGATCATCTGTATATACGCGTGCAGAGCAAGTACGATGTAGAAGCCGTGCAGGAGTCGGGGCTTCCGATGCAGATCATGTATTATATTCCGCCAAAGCAGCGGCGTGAAGAAAAAAATCTGTCGCTGGATTCTATCGGAAAATACTGTAAGAAACGAAAAATCCAATGGCTGTCTATGCCAAAAGAAGCGTTAGATGATGAGGTAACGGCTTTTCTGAAAAAAGAAAAGCTGAAATCCTGCCTGTTTTCGTATAATAGTTATACAGAGGTCAGTCAGGCGCTGGAGATGGGCATAGACTGGGTTGGAACCTCGTACCTGTCTCCAGAGCAGATGAATGAGTGGTATGAATGGAAGTATATTATTGTAATTCGATGAAATGAGAGCAGTTTAGGTACAAACGAAAAATTATCAGTCGTCTGCCGCTTGTCTTAAATAGATCGCAGTTAATAAAAGAGTATAGATGTATGACGAAGCAGAATATAAAAATAGTAATTAGACAATATATCAAGATGGCAGTCCAGAACATCCTGCTGCCGTTGGCATACCAGATTTTAAAACCGGCACAGATACAAAAAGGGCTGGTCGTCTTTGCAGATGCCCATAATAAGACTGTGCCGCCCAGCATGTCTTTGCTGATGCGGGAAATGAAAAGGCGCGGCAGCATGAAGGTAATAGAAATCTACGATGATTATCAGCAGATTTCATTTCTGCGCCTGTTAAAGCGTATGCTGTATTTTATGAAGTATTATGCAAAGGCAGAGTATGTCGTAATCTGTGATAATTTTCTTCCGGTTTCTTCCTGCAAAAAAAGGCCGGAGACGACAGTCATTCAGCTGTGGCACGGATGCGGCGCGTTTAAAAAATTCGGATATGACACAGCTGGGGATATTCCAGCTTATTATAAAGGCAATGTCTATCAAAATTATGATCTTGTGACGGTAAGTGCATCCGGCTGCGTGCCGCATTTTCAGAGTGCAATGCGCCTGCCGCAGAATGTGTTTCTTCCGTTCGGAGTCTGCCGTACGGACAAGTATTTTAAAGAGGCATATAACAGGCACTGCCGAAAGCTGTTTTATGATAGGCATAAAGAGGCACAGGGAAGAAAGATTGTACTTTGGGCACCGACGTTTCGTGGCAATCCGGCAGATCCAAAGCTGGAGCAGTATGACGATATCGCAGAGCTTGGCAGGGAATTGGAAAAGGAAGCATTTGTGATTATCAAAGTGCATCCGCATCTGGCAAAAAAGTATCCGTACGACAACAGCAGCCTGACGACAGACCAGCTGCTGCCAGTTACAGACCTGCTGATTACAGATTATTCATCAATTATTTTTGAATACAGCATATACAAGCGTCCAATGCTGTTTTATGCACCGGATATGGAGGATTATGGCGTAGAGCGAGGGTTTTATCTGGATTATCAGAGCCTGCCGGGGCCGATTGTGACAGACAAAGACCAGCTGGCCAAAGAGGTGCTGCATGTTCTTGCGGATGACAAAGCAGAGAGCGCGGCAGTAAAAGAATTTTATGAGAAATATATGTCCGGCTGTGACGGGCATGTAACAAAGCGCATGGCAGACCAGATGGAGAACAGGAGTATCGTTTAAAATGAGGGAAAAATCCCATGTGTTTTGTTTCTATTTCAGAACAGCAAAAAGATCTGATTGCCATTAGGAAAGCAGTGATTTTGTATCAAGGTGTTCTTATGTATAGAGCGTTAAAATTAACAAGATCCGATTGATATAGGAATGAGGAACTTATCATGGAAGATAGAAAAAATGTATATGGTGTTGTTCTAGCGGGCGGTGTAGGCGCACGCATGGGAAATGTGGAAAAGCCAAAGCAGTTTATGGAGGTCGGAGGAAAGCCGATTCTGATTCTTGTACTGGAAAAATTTGTCGTATATCCAGGCTTTGACAAAGTGCTTGTATTGTCGCCAAAACAGTGGATGCGCTATACAGAGGATTTAATCCGGAAGTATATCCCGCAGAAAGAACATGTCACTGTCATAGAGGGAGGCAGCTCTAGAAATGAGACGATTATGAATTCTATTCGTTATCTGGAGCAGGAAGAGCTGCTGGATGAGGAGACTGTGATTGTCACGCATGATTCTGTGCGCCCGTTTGTCACGCACAGGATTATAGAGGAAAATGTAAAGGCGGCGCAGGAATATGGCGCCTGTGACACCGTGATTCCGGCTACAGATACGATAGTGCAGAGTGTGTCGCATGAGATCATATCGGATATTCCAGACCGCAGCATGATGTATCAGGGGCAGACACCGCAGTCGTTTAAAGCGAGAAAATTGAAAAGGGTCTATGAGTCGCTGACAGCAGAGGAAAAAGAGATTCTGACGGATGCCTGCAAGATTTTCGTAATAAAAGGTGAAGAAGTGCGCCTGGTGCAGGGTGAGGTCTACAATATAAAGATTACGTATCCATATGATTTGAAAGTTGCGGAGTCATTGATATGCTGAAGAGGTAACCGGAGTATGGAAGCAGCGGGGGCATTGCTATGTTGAATACAGTATACCAGTTAAAAAGGCCGCGTCAGTTTGAGGTGGTTTTTAAAAAAATAGAATTAGATGGAGATCATCTGCTTGTGCGTCCTACGCATTTATCGATCTGCAATGCGGATCAAAGATATTATCAGGGAATCCGGCCGGCGGAAATCATGCGTAAAAAACTGCCGATGGCATTGATTCATGAAGGAATCGGCAGGGTGATTTATGATCCGACAGACAGCTTTAAGGCAGATGATCTGGTGGTTATGATTCCGAATCTGCCGTCAGAACAGGATGAGGTGATTGCGGAAAACTATCTGCGCAGCTCAGCGTTTCGTGCCAGCGGAGCGGATGGTTTTTTGCAGGAATATGTCCATACGGTGCCGGATCGTGTCGTACAGCTTCCAGAGCAGATCAATCTGTCTGTGGCAGCATTTACCGAGCTGGTCAGTGTCAGCTATCATGCGCTGCAGCGTTTTTTTTCTGTATCTCATAAACGCATGAATGAGGTAGCTGTCTGGGGCGACGGGAATGTAGGATATATTACGGCGCTCCTGCTTCATTATCTGTGTCCGCAGACGCGGCTGTATGTAGTTGGTGTGCATGAAGAAAAATTGAGTTATTTTACATTTGCGGACGAGACTGTCTTAACGACACAGCTGGATCATGGTTTTACATTTGACCATGCTTTGGAGTGCGTTGGAGGTTCGGCGGCGCAGACTGCGATTGGACAGATGATTGATCATATCAAGCCGGAAGGCACGATCGGGCTTCTGGGCGTTTCCGAGGAGAGGGTTCCGATTGAGACGCGCATGGTTTTGGAAAAAGGACTGCGTATCATCGGCAGCAGCCGGAGCGGGCGCGCGGATTTTCTGGGGCTGGTGAATCTGTACCGCAGATACCCGGAAATTCCTGTTTATCTTGAGAATATTGTGGGGGAAGAATTTACAGTCAGGGATATCAAAGACATCCGCAATGCGTTTGAAGCCGATATTCATAAATTAATGGGAAAGACAGTGATGATCTGGGATGAATAAAACGATATATTGTTGTAATGAAAGAAAGACAGAGATGATTTTTGATGGATAATATTATATTTCATAAAATAGGCAGTGTGCGGCATATATTTGCGCATACTGTCAAATTTATCGTATTTCGTGCATTATACCGCGGCATATACTGTATGCACTCTCACAGGCCCATTCAGGAAGACAAGGTATTATTTGTAGAGGTGCGGGAGCCTGCCATATCAAATAGCTTCAAGCTGCTGTATCAAAGGCTGAAAGAAGAACGCAGATACCATATCCATGTACATTATCTTCGCAGTGGATTTTCAGGAAAATTGGAATATATCAGGCGTTGTACGGCAATGCTGAAAGACATGGCGGATGCAAAATATGTCTTTTTAAATGAAGGATGTAATGTCATCGGCAGTATTCCCATGCGCAGCGAGACAATCCTGACACAGACATGGCATGCCTGCGGCGCGTTTAAAAAGTTTGGCTTTAGTACGGCAGAATTAAAATATGGCGAGACTGCGGAAGAGATGAAAAAATATCCATATTATGGAAATACCACCTATGTTACATTAAGCAGCCCGCAGATTGCATGGGCATACGAAGAGGCTATGCTTTTAAGTGATCGGAAAGAATGTTTAAAGCCAGTCGGGGTCAGCCGTACGGATGTCTTTTTTCAAAAGGATTTTATAGAGAATGCCAGGAAGCATTTTCATCAAGTGATGCCATCTGCAGAAGGCAGAAAAGTGATATTGTATGCACCGACATTCCGGGGACACGCTTCTAAGGCTGTATCGCCAGACTGTCTGGATGTGAGGATGTTAAAGGAGGCACTGGGACAGGAATATGTGCTTGTCTTAAAGCATCATCCGTTTGTCAAGAATCCTCCGGCTGTCCCGGCTGACTGCACAGATTTTGCAATGGATGTGACAAAGGAAATATCGATCGAAGAGCTGTTATGTGTCAGCGAAATCTGTATTTCTGATTATTCCTCGATAGTTTTTGAGTATTCCTTGTTTGAACGTCCGATGCTGTTTTATGCGTATGATCTCGAAGAATATTTTGACTGGAGAGGATTTTATTATGATTATCATGAGCTGGCTCCGGGGCCGGTGGTATCGACGAATGAACAGATCATAGATTTTGTGCGGCATGTGGATGAGAAGTTTGATTTAAAAAGGGTGCGGCGGTTCCGGGAACAGTTTATGGAGTCGTGTGACGGACATGCTACGGAGAGGATTTTGGAGCTTGTTTTTGGCAGGAATGCAAAAGCAGATGAATTATAAAGAAAGGGGAAGAAGGTAATAAAGGAAACATCTGCCCAAAACCGTCCTGTTCATATTCCTATATCCGCAAGAGAAATAATAGGAGAATCAGAATTGAGAGAAATGATAAAGTTACGGAAAATGAAAATAAGGGAGAAAAAATGCCAGAAAATGATAAGTTTCTTTCGGTCAATATCCGTGAGTATTTAGCGCTAGGGAGTGATGAGGAAGCCGGAGAGCCAGCACTTGTTGAGTTGCTTTCCGGTTTTTCCTGTCCAAATCTTGGTGGTGGGACAGATCACAACAAACACCGGTGAATCGCATGAGCTTGTGCAGCTGCTGCGTTTGCTCTAAGGAAATTAAATAGTAACCCAAAGGTGCATGAAAAGTAAGGATCATTTACAAGCCATGTACTTTTTTAATTTAAAAAAACAGAAAAGCAATTAATTTACATGGATAATCGCGGATTTTTCGCTTGCAAATGCATATTGCTTAGTGTATAGTCGTACTGAACTTAATCGAAGTATTGACAAAAGAGGTAAAATTCATTATGGGAAAAATGCTTTTTATAAGGTGGTCGCTTTCACCAGATCTGGATGTATTTGAAATTAAGGCGTCAGATTAAAATATAAAAAATTAGCATAGAAAGCAGGATATATATGAAAAAATTTGTTGACCGGAATAAGGAGCTTTCTTTTTTGGAAGATGAATATCAGAAAAAAGCATCTTCTCTGGTAATTATATATGGGCGCAGACGCACAGGCAAAACAGCGCTTTTATCACGCTTTTTACAAGATAAAGATGGGCTGTATTTTTTGGCCTCTGAAGAATCAGAGACGGTAAATAGGAATAATTTTGCGGCGGCAGCGTTGGAATATATAAATGTCGAATGCAGCGATACAAATAAAGAGCAGACGGTAAATTTTCATGTATGGGATGATATTTTTCGGTACATACTGATGAAAAAGGAAAAGCCGTTGATTTTAATTGATGAATTTCAATATCTGGGTAAAGTAAATCCGGCATTTCCTTCGATCCTTCAGCGGATCTGGGATACCTTATTAAAGGACAGCAGTGCAATGGTCGTTCTGTGCGGCTCCTTAATCTCCATGATGAAATCCCAGACGTTAAATTACAGCAGTCCGCTGTATGGCAGGAGAACCGGGCAGCTGAGGCTGCGGCAGATTCCATTTTCTTATTATCATGATTTTATGCCGGAGCTTAGTTATGAAAAACAGATTGAACGGTATGCAGTGACTGGCGGTGTACCAAAATATATCGAAATGTTTGTAGATTATGAAAATATTTATGATGCGATACAGCATAATGTATTAAACAGCAGCATGTTTTTATATGATGAACCGGAATTTCTGCTGCAGAATGAAGTGGAAGACATTGGCAGTTATTTTTCAGTTATTCGTACGATTGCTCAGGGAGCGCATAAATTAGGCGAGATTGCACTGCGCTTGGAGATTAGTCAGGACAGTCTTGCTTCTTATTTAGATACATTGATAGATCTGGATATTTTGGAGAAGGAAGTACCTGTCAATGAGCGTAATCCAGAAAAATCGAAAAAGGTACTGTACCGTATTAAGGATAATTATATTTTGTTTTGGTTTCGATTTGTTTATCCTTATAAAGGACAGCTTGAAATCGGAAATCAGGAGTATGTCATGAAACGGATACGGGAACATCTGATCGATCATCATATCAGTTATGTATATGAAGATATATGCAGAGAACGGCTTATGCATTTGGATCTAAACCTGATGAAGGTCGGGCGTTATTGGGAGAAAGACATAGAAATAGATCTTCTGGGAATTAATGAGGATGAAAGAAGGATTGTATTTGGCGAATGCAAATATTGGATTGGGCAGGTGGGCATGAATATAATGACAGCTCTTCAGGAAAAGAGTAAGTGTGTCAGGTGGCACGAAGGGGACAGAGAAGAGATATTTGTATTATTCTCAATACATGGATTTACGAAAGAATTGAAAGAATATGCCGCGGCGAAAGAAAATATACGTCTGATGCAGTAAATTATCCCGATCTGATACTGAACAGTTTCATATGGGTCTTGCAATTTGAATAAATATTTTTACTTGTTTTGATTAAAGGACAAAATAAATTGTATTTTTTTGGATACAATAGTAGTTAATGTACAGTTGTCAGTTCCGACAAATAAGTGTGTATAAATGAAAAAACATAAGAAATATCGATAAAATTCTCTTGTTTTCTCTTGTTTTTTCAGCTATACTTAGTAACATAAAATTGGTTATATTTTTATCAAGTTAAATATTCGCTTTTGCGATTTAAAAATATAGCTACAAATAAATGATGTATGCAGCCGACAGATCAATATATTGTCTGTATGGTTGAGAAAGGATGGAGTATGAGAGCAAAGGAAATTACAGAGTGTGAAAAGGTTGTCATGAAATGTGTATGGGACAGCTCGCAGGATTTATCTATGCAGGAGATCACAGAAATGGTCAATACACAGCATGGCAAAAACTGGAAGACACAGACCGTATCGACCTTCCTCGCAAGGCTTGTCAAAAAAGATTATCTGAAAATGTATCGGAAAGGAAGATGTTTCTACTATCAGCCGTTAGTTGATAAAGAGGAGTACAAAGACGATGTGTTAAAGGATTATGTTCAGTTTTGGAATGGCGGCAGTATGTCGGCGTTCGTTTGCGGATTATTCGGTAAAGGTATGCTGAGCGAGTCAGATCGAGAGGAACTAAAGAAGAAAATTGATGAATTCGATTAATCAGTTATTTTTTATGGTGTTGATTAGCTCCGTAACAAGCAGCTTGCTATTTCTTGTATGGCGGCTGTTGCGGGGCTTTTTTATGTTAATTGATGCAAGGCTCATTTATAAGACACTGCGTTGGGTGTGCGTTATGTATGTGATGCCATTTGGATATGCTGCAGCGTTAATTACCTATCGCGGATGGTTTCGCGGTGATATCCGCCTTTGGAAAATAATATTTGTACGTTCTGGGAAGATTACTCAAGGAGTTCATATTGCGTCTATCATATGGTTTGTTGTAGTGCTTGTCGTAATCTTAGTGTATTTGCATGAAGATCGACGTTGGAACCGGATGAGAAGGGACAATATCGAAGAAGTTGATCCTATGGTCGTAGGAGTATTTCGGGAGGTATGCGAGAAACTTAACATCCCGGAAGGAAAGTTGAAGCTGTGCAGAAATGTGTTGGTAAATACGCCGCTAGTAATTGGCTGTCGTCATCCAGAGGTTCTGCTGCCGGAGAATGATTATACCACAGAAGACTTAGAGCTGATCTTTTTCCATGAGTTGTCGCATTATAAGCATAAGGATTTATTGTTAAAAAGATTTGTTTTGATTGTCATGTGTATTCATGGAATGAATCTTATTGTTCTTGCTATTCTGTTTCTGCTTTTTCGCACTGTTAATCGATGGAGCGAATGTATGGCAGATTTATCAGCGCTGGAGGCGTCTGGCAACATGGATAAGGCAGGCATTTATTTTGATAAGATCGTAGCGTTAATTCCGCATGATAAAAATGCAAGGCAGGATAATCTGTTTATCTCAACTTTGTCTAATGACAGTACGTTGTTGGCAAAAAGAATGGATTTTATGCTGAAATATTTAAAAGTGGAGCATGGTGTAAAATCTGTTGCAGCAGTTGTGACGGCTGCGTTTGTAATATTGTCGGCAACCACGGCATTTGCGTCGGGCAAGACGGTTGTTAATTTACATAATATGTATTATCAGTATACAGAAGAGCAGATGAAGGAGCCAAATAGACCTGCGTTAGGAAAAAATGTAGTTGCTGGCGATGGGATTGTGGAGCATTATTGTAATATAGAAAATCTGGATATGACGAATATGCAGATTGTGTCTTTGACGGAAGAGGATGTGTCTACTTGTAGTGAAGGAGTATATTATAATGTTGATTGGAATGCGGAGGCAAATACAAGATATGTAAGTGGAGATTATATAGTAAAATCAGGCGGGGCTATTGCATTTTCTGTTACGCTTTCTACATTTGATGATACCTGTTGGATTGGTATTGTGAATGATGTTGGAAATGTGCGTTATGTAGAAGGAACAGGAGCATTAGGACATGTGTTTGATATTACAGAAACGTGTCATTATCGTGTATTTGTTCAGAATAATTATGAAGATGGAACAGATATTTATGCTAAAGGCAGCTTTAGATATGAAAATTAACTTACAATAAAAGAATTTCATAATGCATTTTGATCTGGTGTACTTGCACATTGATATTTGAACTAATAAATATTTCAGTAGTCTTGTTATAAAAGTATAACTTTTATTAAGATTAGTTTGAATGTCATCGTGTCAGTGCACTAATGTAAGGTTGGCAAGTATAAGTTAACAAATGAAATTTTTCGATGTTTTAAGTATTGCTAGTCAATGAAATGGAATCTGCGCATATGCGATTTAGAGATATAACTACTAATAAATGTTGTATGCAATAAACGGATGTAATACACTATCTATATGGTTGAGAGAATTGAAGTATGAGAGTAAAGGTAATTATAGTGTGTGAAAAGTTGTCATGAAATGTATGGAAGCAGCTCATAGATTTATTTATATAGCAAATCGCGAAAATGGTCAATACAACTTGACAAAAACTGAAAGAGACAGACTGTATCATTTTGCTCTCGCATACTTGTCGGAAAGGAAGACGGTTCTATGATCAGCTGTGATGTTGACAAATAATACAAGGAGAAAATGTTAAATTTAATGTTCAGTTTAAAAAGCTGCAGAATAACGTTATTTATCTGTGACTTGTTTGGTAAAGGTAAGTTGGGCGAGTTAGGTCAAGAGGAATTAAAGAAGAAAATCGATGAATTTCATTAATCAGTTATTTTTCATGGTATTGATAAGCTCCGTAACAAGCAGCTTGCTATTTTTCGTATGGAGACTGCTGCAGGGGTTCTTTATGCTCGTAGATGCTAGGCTGATTTATAAGACGTTGCGTTGGATATGCATGATGTATATGTTGCCTTTTGGATATGCAGCAGTTTTAATTACCTACCATGGATGGTTCTGCGGCGATATTCGGCTCTGGAAGATTGTATTTGTACGTTCCGGAGAAATTACATTTGGAGTTCGCGTTGTAGCATTAGTATGGTTTGCAATCGTAATCGCATTAATTCTATTTTTTATGTTAGGGGAGTTGCGTTGGAACCTAAAGAGAAGGGATAATATTCTGGAAGATGATCCGGTAGCTGCAGAGATATTTCAACAGGTATGCGATAGCTTGGGCATATCTAGGGGAAAAGTGAAATTGTACCGGAATGTTTTGGTAAACACACCGTTAGTAATTGGATGGCTGCATCCTGAGGTTCTGCTGCCAGAGAATGATTATACTCCAGATGATTTGGAACTGATTTTTTTCCATGAGCTATCACATCGCAAGCAAGGGGATTTATTGTTTAAGAAATTTGTAATTATTGTCATATTGATTCACTGTATTAATCCGGTTGCAGTCTTTCTGCTTTTTCGCACTGTCAATTTATGGAGTGAATGCATGGCGGATTTATTGGCATTGGAGGCATCTGGCAATATGCATAGAGCGAGCCTTTATTATAATAAGATCGTAGAGCTGATTCCTCACGGTAATAATGCAAAACAGGATAGTCTGTTTATCTCAACCTTGTCTAAAGACAGCAAATTACTAGCAAGGAGAATGAATTTTATGTTAAAGTACTTGAAAACAAAACCTGCAGGGAAGGTATATACAGCAGTAGTAGCAGCTGCATTTGTTATGATGTCTGCAACAACAGCATATGCATCAGGTAAAACGGTCGCAGACATGCATAATTTTATCTATCAGAATACAGAAGAACAGTTAAACGAGGCGACAGAGTCTAGCGAGCCTGCACCTGGTACAGATGTAGTAACAGAAGACGGAATGGTGGAGCATTATTGCAATATAGAAGACTTGGACATGACAAATATGCAGATTGTATCTTATCCAGAAAAGGATATGGTAACGTGGACCGCGGGAATTTATTACAATATTGACTGGGACGTAGAAGCAAACACAAGGTATGTAAGCGGAGATTATACGGTAAAATCAGGTGGAAAAATTGGAGCTTCTGTTACGCTTTCTCCATTTCAAAAGAGCTGTTGGCTTGGTATTATGAATGACCATGGAACAGCACGTTATGTGGAAGGAACAGGGGCGTTAGCACATGTGTTTAATATAAGTGAAACGTGTAAATACCGTGTGTTTGTTCAGAACAATTATAAAGACGGAACAATGATTCATGCGAAAGGTAGTTTTAGATATGAAAATTAATAAAAAATATGATAATTTTATGCTCCACAGATGTAAGACATATTATCAATTAGATGATTATAAGATTATTATATTTAAATTTGGAAAACGTAAATTTGCTATGTTTTACGTGCCACTTTATGAGGGATAATTTTTAAGAAAGAAAAATGATCTGACTGCGATTTAGCAACTAAACTGAACATAAAAAAGGAGAACTGGCTGTCTTGTATTCCATTTACGGAATGTCTGATACAGTCAGTTCTTTTATGTGAGCCATATTCCTATTATATTTTGCATACATTTTATATTTTGTAGTATAAATTACAATCTGTGATCGTTGCTTTTCACGTCCTAGACAGAAAGCGGCTGTGCTGCGAAAAGTAACGGCATCCAGCCCATTGGAAGTTTGCCTTTGGCCAAGAGCCGGATGCTTGGCAAGCCGTATTCTTTGGCTCTGACCAGACATGGGTGTCTGGTCAGGATGTGAAACAATGTCATTGACTTAAGTTTAACATAACCAGATTCTGTGTCTGGCGGCTCATGCTCTGTAAGGACATTTAAGGAACGTTATTAACGGAGAAGAAATCCATCGCTTAGCTCCTGCCCGTCGGGGACGTAGACTTAGGCGCGAAGCTCCTGCTGAGCGTCTTAGTCGGAGTTAGCGATTAGAGCGTCGCAGTGTTGCTCCAGTCCGCATAGAGCATGAGCCGCCAGACAAATTTGTCCCGCCAGACACAGAATCGTCAGGGAGGCCGCTAAATTAATGATATTGGGTGTGAAAAGTAACCAGTTATCCATAGGAGTATGACTAAATCATTTCAGCTGTTGACGGACACAAAAATAATCTATATAATAAACACATAAAAATGCAGCTATACATAATTGCATTGAAGAAATCTCAGAAGAGGGACTGGTGCTGCTTCTGCCGCTTTATCAGCTGAAGATGAGAGGAATCAAAAGGATGCCTCCAGAGCAGCGCAGGAAGCATATAGAAGAATTCAAAGCGATGCTGTGCGGAATAGAAAACGCATTAAATCAAGCGCTGGAAGCGGGAGTAATCAGCGAGGGGGATTATGTAAAGCTGGCAGATCTCATAGGATCGCTGTATCATTATCTATATTCAAATATGAAAGATCTAGAAGAGGTGGATCATATGGTAGAAGAAAAATTCGTATCACTGTTTGACCAGATGGCAGAAAAAATTAGAAAAAATAGTAAACAAGAAGGAATACGTGAAGGAATGCAGCAGGGGATGCAGCAGGGGATGCAGCAGGGGATGCAGCAGGGAATGCGTGTAACGCGGTTATTAGTAAAAAATCCGAATTTAACAGATGAGGAACTGAATCAACAGACAGGGTATGATATAGAAGATATCCGTCAAATTCGTCAGGGGCTCATGGAAATAGATTGATTTGAAAATGGAGTATTCAAATATGAAAGATCTAGAAGAGGTGGATCATATGGTAGAAGAAAAATTCGTATCACTGTTTGACCAGATGGCAGAAAAAATTAGAAAAAATAGTAAACAAGAAGGAATACGTGAAGGAATGCAGCAGGGAATGCAGCAGGGGATGCGTGTAACGCAGTTATTAGTAAAAAATCCGAATTTAACAGATGAGGAACTGAATGAGAAGACAGGGTGTGATATAGAAGATATTCGTCAAATCCGTCGGGGGCTCATAGAAATAAATTGATTTGAAAATGGGGTATTTGGACATGAAAGATCTAGAAGAGCTGAGACTTCAGATGGGATATGATATAGAAAGTATCCGTCAGATCCGTCAGGTGTATATGGAAATAATGAGATTGGAAAACTGGGATCAGCCGGACGATTGTAAGATGCAGCATATTTAAATTCAGCAGGCATTTACAGAAACATCCAGATTTATATTATTCGTGTTATAATTAATGAGAATATTTAGTGTACCAAGCAGACACTGAAGCGTGATTCTTTGGGGGTTGTTTGGGTTATATGTACATAAAGAAAGTTAAAGGGAAATAAGGGGTATGTTAGATAAAAAGATAAAGAGGTTTTTTGTTGCCAGTATTATCAGTGTGTTGGTTGTCTGTCTGGCTGTTTTCGCCGGGATTATCTGGTATATGCAGAATCAGACGGAAATATCAGTTGTAGACATCAGTGAGATTTATATGTCGGAGGTAAGCCGGCAGATCCAGCAGAAGTTTGATTCGATTACCAGCCTGCGTCTGGATCAGGTAAATGGAATCATACAGCGTACGTCGCCTGATGATGCGGTTTATAGTGATGATTTGTTGGAAGAGCTTGAGTTTAGTGCCTCGGTCAGAGATTTCAGCTATCTGGGACTTTATTCGGATGAGGGGGAAAAGGAACGGATTATCGGAGATGATCTGGAGATAGCTGATTATGACAAGCTGGTTAGGCTCTTGAATAAAAAGCATTCTGCCATTGCGATGGCAACAGACAGCAGCGATGAAAAGTATTTGATACTGGCTCAGTCAGCCGCATATCCATTAGAGGATGGTACAGTAAGTACAGCGCTGATTGCAGGGGTGTCCATGGAATATTTGAATCATGCCCTTTTTTTGGATGAAAAGAATGCGACTGTATATTCCCATGTGATTACTACGGATGGCACTTTTGTCATTCGAAGCAGCGGAGCCTATAGGGATAATTATTTCGAGCGACTTAATGCTATCGTAGGTGAGATGCAGGGCAAGGTCGCTGATGATTATGTCAGAGAGCTGAACGAAGCCATGCATGAAGGCATCAGTTACTCTACGGTTGTAAATGTAGAGGGGGAGCAGTGTCATCTATTCTGTGCGCCGATTTCAACAGATGTGGACTGGTATCTGATCTCTGTTATGCCGAACGGCGGCCTGAATGAAATGCTGGGCAGGCTGGATTCTAAGCGTATTATGATTGTGATCGGATCCGCTATGTCTATTGTGCTGACGATGCTGATTATATTTATTATGTATTATCGGCTGTCCTTGCAGCAGATGCGTGAGCTGGATAAAAAGGAACGTGCCGCAGTCCGCGCTAATATGGCCAAAAGTGAATTTTTATCCAGTATGAGCCACGACATCCGCACACCGATGAATGCCATTATCGGTATGACGGAAATCGCGCTTAGAAATACACAGGATTTGATGCGTGTAGAGGACTGTCTGAAAAAAATCCGGCTGTCCAGCAAGCATCTGCTGGGACTTATTAATGATGTGCTGGATATGTCGAAGATTGAAAGCGGAAAGATGACGTTAAATGTGACACAGGTGTCCCTGCGTGAGGCGATGGACGATATTGTAAATATTATGCAGCCGCAGGTGAAGGAGCGCAATCAGTTTTTTGACATTTTTATCAGAGACATTATTACTGAAAACGTGTACTGTGATGGAGTGCGCTTAAATCAGGTGCTGCTCAATTTATTATCCAATGCGGTTAAGTTTACGCCGGAGCAGGGCAGGATTGATGTACATTTGTGGCAGGAGGAATCTTCTCAGGGAGAGGAATACGTGCGTACGCATTTTCTTGTAGAGGATACGGGAATCGGTATGTCTGAGGAATTCCAAAAGAAGATTTTTGATACATTTGCCAGAGAAGAGCAGAATGAAAAGGTGCAGAAGATTGTTGGAACGGGTCTTGGCACTTCGATATTAAAGAGTATTGTCACGATGATGGGCGGCACGATTGAACTGCACAGCAAACAGGGCGAGGGAAGCTCCTTTCATGTCGTAGTTGATTTTAAGCGGTCGGAGCAGCAGGAAGATGTGATGAAGCTGCCGGAGTGGAATATACTGGTTGTGGACGATAATGAGCTGTTGTGTGAAAGCGCCATTGCCAATCTGGAAGCGCTGGGAGTCCATGCAGATGGAACGCAGGATGGAATGAAAGCTGTAGAAATGATTGAAGAGCATCATAACAGGAAGGAGGATTACCATTTTGTACTGATTGACTGGAAGATGCCGAACATGGATGGTATACAGACAATTCAGGAGATTCATCACAGGGTGGGAAATGATATACCTATTTTCCTGATCTCGGCTTATGACTGGAGTGAACTGGAAGAACGGGCAAGTAATGCTAAGATCGAGGGATTTATATCAAAGCCGCTGTTTAAATCTACGCTGTACACGCGTCTGAAGCAGTATGTGGAAGGTGCGGCTGCTGATTCGGCTGTTGATTCGGATGAACTGGACTTTACGGGAAGGCATATTCTGATGGCGGAAGATATTGATATTAACTGGGAGATTGCCAATGAGATCTTCTCAGCAGTCGGGCTGGAGCTGGACTGGGCGGTAAACGGTCAGGACTGCGTGGATAAATTCAGCAGGTCGGAGGTAGGATATTATGATGCGGTATTAATGGATGTACGTATGCCCGTAATGAATGGATATGATGCTACGAAGGCAATCCGTGCGTTAGACCGTCCGGACCGCGATCTTCCGGTGATTGCCATGACAGCGGATGCTTTTGCGGACGATGCGCAGCGGTGCTTTGAGAGCGGGATGAATGACCATCTGACGAAACCGCTGGATATAAGAGAATGCATGAAGACGTTCCAGAAGTATTTTAGTTAGCTGGAAAAGTAACGCCGGGTAACAGTTCAGCTTGTCTGAAATGTTACAAAGCCGGATATTCAAAATGTATGTATATAATATAAATATATTGCATTTTTATTCATTCTTTTGTATAATGGCAAAGATATTGTAAGTATCCAAAGGGCCGGATTCTGACATTGATATTGCTGCTGCCAGACAGACAGGTCTGTAAGCTGTATCAAGCTTCCGGCACAGAGGAGGTCTCAAAAGGAGGATAAAATGATGAAAAAGATATTAGCAGCACTGTTAGCATGTACATTAACTGCGGCCATGCTGACGGGATGCGGAAGTGCAGCTGATGACGGTGCAGGTTCACAGGATCAGGATGTAAGTGCGGATATTTCTACACCGAGTGATACAGACGCGGAAACTGGCGATGAAGCCGGGACTGAGGGGGATGATGCTCAGTCTGCATCAGATGGGGAACAATCAGGCCAGGCAGCAGGATTAACCGTAAAAGACGGCGTTCTGACTATGGCGACAAATGCGTATTTCCCGCCGTACGAATATTATGAAGGCAATGACATAGTCGGCATTGATGCAGAAATTGCAAGAGCAGTTGCAGAGAAGCTGGGGCTGGAATTAAAGATTGAAGATATGGAATTTGGGTCCATTATTATTGCTGTTACACAGGGCAGGGCTGATATGGGACTGGCCGGTATGACAGTTACAGAGGAACGTCTGGAGTCTGTGAATTTTACAGATTCTTACGCGACAGGCATTCAGGTTGTTATTGTAACGGAGGATTCTGACATTGAAGGCATAGATGATCTGAACGGCAAGAAGATAGGCACGCAGCTTGGAACAACTGGAGATCAGTATTCCAAACAGGACTTCGGAGAGGAAAATGTAGAGTCTTATAATAAGGGTGCGGATGCTGTTATGGCATTGACACAGGGAAAAGTCGATGCAGTCATCATCGATAATCAGCCGGCGCTTGCATTTGTAGAGAGCACAGAAGGCTTGAAGATTCTGGAGACTGAATATGCAGTCGAGGACTATGCGGCAGCAATATCCAAAGACAATGATGCTCTTACAGAAGCTATTAACGATGCACTTGCGCAGCTCAAGGCAGACGGAACGATTCAGTCTATTATTGATAAATATATTGTAACAAAATAAGAGATTTGAAGGAAGAACTGCAGTGAATGAAAGAGGGCATTTGAAGTGCCCTCTTTTTTAAAGGATGGACAAGTCTGCTGCCGTATGCGCACAAGACATTTATACTTGGCGGGGCGTTGAAAGCGCATGTAGGTTTACTATATAATAAGGAGGAAGACATTGGGCTGGTTTGAGACATTTAAGGCAAAGTTTGTAAAAGATTTTATTTTGAAAGACCGTTGGCGTTATATTACGGATGGCCTGCAGGTGACTTTGACGGTTACGTTGGGAGCACTGATTATCGGTCTGGTCATAGGTATGCTGGTTGCAGTCATCCGGTCTGCCCATGACCAGATCGATGAAGAGAAATTAAATAGTCCGGGAGGGCTGCTGCTTAGGCTGGTGAATCAGATTGCAAGGCTGTATCTGACGGTCATCAGGGGAACTCCTACGGTTGTACAGCTGCTGCTGATGTATTTTGTATTTTTAATCAGCACAGAAAGCAAAGTGGCAGTTGCGACGATCACATTCGGGATTAATTCTGGCGCATATGTGGCGGAGATCTTCCGGTCGGGCATCATGTCTGTTGATAAAGGGCAGATGGAGGCCGGCCGTTCTCTGGGACTTGGCTTTGCAAAGACGATGCAGATCATCATTCTGCCTCAGGCGTTCAAAAATACGCTGCCGGCACTGGTCAATGAGAGCATTACGCTGCTAAAAGAAACATCGATCTGTGGATATGTGGGGCTGAATGATCTGACCAGAGGAGGAGATATTATCCGTGTCGATACTTATGACCCGCTGCTGCCGCTGCTGGGAGTGGCTGCGATTTATCTCATAATTGTTATGTTCTTTACATGGATTATGGGTAAGCTGGAGCGCTGGCTTAGAGAAAGCGACCGTCGCTGATACGGGATTTTGCTGCTGTTTATGCCGGATCAGCTGCATAATTTAACGGGAAGTGGCATGAGTGTGAATTGTGATGGATTTTTCATCTGGCCTTAATATAAAAATGAGAGAATACCCTTATGAAAATGCTGCAAAATGACGAAATATATTTCAAAAGTATCTTCATAGATATTCAAATATTACAATTTTTATATACAGAGCAGTTAGGGGGAAAGCATATGAGTCTGGCAGTTTCAGGTTATGTAAAGCAGTTTTATAAAGGAAATACATATGGAGCGACAGTAAGCGGCAGGGCCGGATACGATGCGCGCAGGCTGGTGCCGGTTGATGTAAAAGCAATGAGGCGTGCTGTGAAAGATCTCAGCAAGTATGATTATGATGACGGCGAAGGCAGCGAGCTGATGAATAAGGTTCAGGCGTTTGTCAATACTTATAATAACTATCTGGATTCTGCGAAAGAAATGGGCGACGATCAGATGAGCCGCTATCGAAACAAATTAGAAAAACTGACCAAGGAGCATGCGGATGAGCTGTCGGAAATAGGGATTACCAGAACCAGCAGCGGCAAATTAAAAGTAGATAAAGAAAAGCTGCAGGATACAAGCAGGTACTGGGTCGGCAAGGTCTTTTCTGAGGATGCTGAGTATGGCAGTCAGGTTGATAAGGTTATGAAGAATACCAACAGGATGTATGTAAGAAACAATCTGAGTGCTCCAAAGCTGAATGAGGTGAAAAAACAGAATGGATCTCGGACACAGGAGAATACGGGCATACAGAATCTGGACGCGGCGCTTGCAGAGCAGCTGACTCAGGCTTTGGCAGGAAGCAGCTTTGACGCGTCTGTATAAATGTCATTTTTTTCCTTGTTAATATTTGCTTTTTTTTGTTGAAGACAGTGGGCAAATAGTATATAATTTTAATTGAGAAAATTTGCAGCTGTGATGTGACGACAACAGCCGCAAAATTCAAAAGCAGGATATGGAGGGGATAAAATGAACAAAAGGTTATGGGCAGCGCTGCTTACTGCGGCAGTGACGATGACCTCGACCGCAGTGGTGCCTTATAATCAGGTAGAGAATGTAATTGCTGCTACAACGAAGAAGCCGACGACTGCGGAGGTCGTAGATACTTCTACTGACGGCAGGGTTACTGCATTAGGCTATACATTCAGAATTAACGGTTCCGAGGCGATAATTACAGGTTATAACGGGACAGCGACAGCGCTTTCGATACCGACGAAAATATCTGTGAAGCAGCCGACTACAAACACTACGGGCAGTTCAGTCAGCGCTTCAGGCAGTAATAAAGACAAAGATAAAGATAAAGAGAATACGATAGATTATAATGTGACGGCAATCGAAAATAATGCGTTCAGCGGGCATCTTGGCATAAAGACTGTGGCAATGACAGGCGGGACGGATGCGAACGGAAAAACATTTGGAATCCGTACGATTGGTGAACGGGCTTTTTTCGCATGTCAGGATATGACGAGTCTGACAATCGCACCTACTACGACAGCGATTGGCGACTATGCTTTTTCGGATTGTGTGGCTTTAAACAGTATCAAAGTAACAGACGGTAATCAGCGTTATAAAGTGATCGAGGGTTCGTTATATTATTATACGACTGGTTCGGGCACTGGCGGATATATATTAAAGCAGTATCCGCTGGGCAATAATGGAAAAGAATATAAGGTGCCGGATTCGATTTCTACGACGCTGACTGAAATAGGAGAAGGAGCATTCTGGGGTTCACAGCATTTAGAAAAGGTTACGCTTTCTTCTACAGTAAAGAAAATCGGGCCGAGAGCGTTTTCAGAATGCAGAAAGCTGACCGCGATTACAATGCCTGATGGAGTGACATCGATTGGAAGAGAAGCTTTTCAGGGAGACCATGCATTGGCAGAGGTTACGATTCCGCTTGGAATAACTACGATTGATAATGCTGTATTTCAGGACTGTTCAGCATTAAAGAAAGTTAATATGTCGGATCAGGTCAAAACTATCAGCAGCCGTGCTTTTCAGGGATGTAAAGGCATGGAGGAGTTTGTAGTTCCTTCTGGTGTTACGACGATCGGGGATCAGGCTTTTGCGCAGTGTACGGGCTTAAAGCAGATTACGATCCCGATGAAGACGACATCGATCGGCAGCCAGGCATTTGCTGGAACGACAGCGACTATCCTGTGTCATAATGGTTCTCAGGCAGCTGTTTATGCTGCGAATAATGGATTGTCATTAGAACGTACCTATACGGTAGGTTTTTATACAAATTCTTCCTATGCATCTCCGATCTCTGAGCAGGAGGTTGTCGAAGGCAAGGATGCTGTGCCGCCGGAAGTCGAGGGCAGAGAAGGCTACGAGATGAGCTGGAGCGGAGAATATACCGCGATTAAGCAGGATACCAGAGTGTATCAGGTATGGAAGAAGCTTTTTGATGTTACATTTGTAGATAATTTTAACGGCAGGACAGAAGTGGTCAAAGTAGGAGAGGGCAACAAGGTAGAGCCGCCGGAGTGGACAATGTCGGGATATTCCTTATCATGGGATACGGACCTGTCAGATGAGATCTATGAGAATATTACTGTACAGGCTGTCTGGCACAATAATTCAAACGGCAGTGTCATTGATACGGATGTAGTAAAGCCGGAGAAAAAAGGCACAGAGCTTGAAAAGGGAGATAATAAGTATAAAGTGACATCTGCCAAGGCGCAGAATCCTACCGTAAAGCTGACTGGGCTGGCTGATGCGAATGCGAACGTAGTCAAAGTGCCGGAAACGGTTTCAATCGGAGGCGTACGCTATAAGGTTACATCTGTATCTGCAAATGCAGTGAATGGCAATGCGAATATCAGCAAAGTAATTATTAATAAAAATGTTACAAGTATCAGTGCGAAGGCATTTTATAATTGTCCAAAGCTGAAAAAAATTAAGCTGAAAGCCAAAAATATTACTAAGATAAGTAAAAGGGCTTTTTC
The DNA here is from genome assembly GCA_947385875.1 of uncultured Eubacterium sp. GTDB lineage: Bacteria > Bacillota > Clostridia > Lachnospirales > Lachnospiraceae > Eubacterium_J. The sequence continues at coordinate 20,811 of CANDMV010000053.1, forward strand.
TAATATCCATCCAAAGGCGGCGTTTTACACTTATGATTCTCAGATTGGGAAATATAAGACTATGTTGAAGAGTTCAGGCGTGAAAAAACCGAAAGTCAAACGGTTGTAACGATGGGAGGATAGACAGATGGAGAGAATGAAAAGAGCGGGGACCTGGAGAATCGGGATCTTATTTGCGGTGACATTGTTTTTGGGTATTCTGCTGCATACAAATAGTGCTTTTGCATCTTCAGTCCGAATTCCAGAAGGAAGCTATACGCCGACAGATCAGCAGGGCGGGGCAAATTGTATGAAATTTACCTTTACAGGAGACAGTTCAGCGCCGTATGGTTTTATCGCTAATGTGGAAAGCTATACTTCCGGAGCGGTTATTGATGGAACTTTGACGATTCCAGAGACAATTATGGTACCGAAGAATGATAACACGGATCAGAGCGGCGGCGAAAATAAAGATGGAAACCAGAAGCCTACGATGGTTTCCATCAATGTAACGGGTATCTTGCGCGGTGCATTCAGCGGCTGTACGGATTTGGTTAGTCTGATTCTGCCGGAAAATCTCACTTATATCGGGCAGGAAGCATTCAGCAACTGTACGAATCTGAGGTCAATACAGACGACTACAAAATCAGCAACTGGACATCTGGCTGTAGAAGAAATCGGATACCGTGCATTTTACGGCTGTACCGGGCTTCAGTCGCTCCAGCTTGGTGAAAAGCTGAATAATCGTTCAGGCGGGGCCAGGACGATTCAAAATGAAGCATTTATGAATTGTACAAGTCTTAATAATCTTGAAATAGGGCCTACCGTGAGTTGGATTGAAGGCGGTGCATTTGCGAATTGTACAGCATTGGATGGTCTGGGAAGCGGATTTAAGCTTCGTAATAATTCTTTGTTTATGATACGAAACGGCATACTGTATTACCGGGAGAATGAGCGCAGCAATACATTGGTGCTCTGTCCGGCGGGTACACAGGCGGGCACATTGACAGAATTTCCAGAATTTGTGACACAGATTAAAAATCAGGCGTTTTATGGATGCAGCGGATTAGCTTCTATTACAATACCTGATACGGTCAAAAGCATTGGCGACCGTGCGTTTTATAACTGTATTGGTCTGGGAAATGTCACGATTCCGGCATCTGTCACAAGCATTGGAGCGGAAGCATTTGTAAACTGCAGCAGCGGCCTGTGCTTTATCTGTCCAAGCGGCAGTGTGGCGGAGACTTATGCGGTGGCAAATAGAATTACGAAAAGTGTAGAATGTACCGTTACATTTTTTAATACCGAGACGAAGGAACAGATTAAACGGACAGTCATGAGCGGCGGGACGGTAGATCTGCCGCTGGGATGGGAGCGTGAAGGATATGCGCTTCGGTGGACGGATGATTTTAATTCGAGCACAGTTGTAACCGGCGACCGGACGGTAAGCACCATCTGGAAGAAGCTGTATACAGTTACATTCCGTGATCCTAATTCCGGCAATGAGTCTGTAGTAGCAGGTGTGGAAGAGGGAACGGAAGCGTCTGCGCCGAATTGGAGAAGAAAAGGATACCAGCTGTCGTGGTCAACAGAGAATTATAAGATGGTAAATTCTGACCTTACGGTAGAAGCAATCTGGCTGGTGGACATTACGGTTCCAGTGGAAGATGATAATAATGACCCTGAGTATAAAAAAGGTGATATCGTAACGATTGGAAATATCATCTATAAAATATCCGGCTATGAAGACAGAAGAGTGCGCGTAATGGGCATTGAAAACGAGACAGTATCCAAGGTAGTAGTACCGGGTTCGGTCAGCTTCGGCGGACGCAAATATTCGGTCACCTGCATTAACGCTAACGCTTTTCGCGGCAACCAGTATATTAAAAAGATAACGTTTGGAAAGAATCTAAGATCTATTGAGCATTATGCTTTTTATAATTGTTCCAAACTAAAAACGGTTGTAATTAATTCCAAGGTCATGGTGAATGTCAGCAATTATGCGTTTAAGAGGACGAAGACAAATATGAAAGTACATGTCCCGACCAAAGGGCTGATTTCTACCTATCGGTCTGCAATGCTGGATGCAGGAATGAGCAAAAAGGCAAAAGTAGTAAAGAAGGCTTAGTAAAATGAATAGACTTTAACGAGCTTGTAGTGTAAGAAGGATAGAATAGCGGAGGGTTTAAGATGGGCATAATCGTATTTATGGCACTCATCATTTTATTATCGATTATCGTTGTTGTAATTACGGTGGCATCATCTGTAGCCGGTACAGTAGCGGCGGTTGTAGATGATGAGGATTTAGAAAATGAGTAGGCGGATCAGCTGAATATAAAAAGCAGGTAGGGAGATTCCTTACCTGCTTTTTATAAAACTGGAAATGCTTGTTCTGTGTCATGTGCCGCAAAGCTTCTGTCGTTCTTATAATCTCAAATATTAACGTACTGCAAATAGTGTAGGCTTGTCACCACAGCTGCGGATTATAGAAATGGCATACCTAATTTCTGGAAAAGAATCTGAATTGATTTTGAATCTAATACCAGAATAAGACCGCTGTTGATCTCTGTAGTGCCGATATGCAGTTTTTCGTCTATATATAATACTGGTTCATCGTAGCTTCTGGACAGCTTTTCAGCAGGTATGGAAACCAGTGAAGAGACGCTGTCACAATAACTGTCTGGCGGCTTAATATTGATAAATAATTGTGTCATGGCAGCGATCGAATTGACATAAGCAGCGGTCGTGATATTGCTCATTTCGCGGACTACCGATATATCCATATCATCGATCATTGTCAGGTCCGTAATTTCCTTTGGATAAAATGTGTTGATTAATTGCTTGACAAAGTCTAAATGGACGACTTCAAGCATACAGCCGTGAATATCACCTTCTAAGTCAACTGTCATGCCGAGTGCTTTGACATTTTTGCCGCCTAGATAATCAGCTACTTTATCATAGCTGACAAGACTGATTACCGGGACTTCAATATCAACGACAGTGTTCAGCAAAGATGCAAGTGCAGTTGCGGCATTGCCGGAACCAATATTGCCTATTTCTCTTAGTACATCAAGATGCATAGAACTAAACTCTTCAATGTTTTTGTAAGCCATACATTCCTCCTCTTGTCTGCGGCATAGTGCCGTTTACTATATAAGTTCCATTGCCTTTGGCGATGAAAATCAGGGGTTAACTGTTCATTCCCCTAATAGCGGAACCTTGTTACTGTGAGTATAACATGCGTGAACAGTAACAACAAGGAACAGCATGATTCTGCTCGCAATTATTAGATGTGAGTCCTTTTGGTATACACTTTAGCGCAGTGTACCCTTGGGAGTTCTTTAGGTCAGCAGGTCGTAGGAGCCGGATATTCTATGCCGAACGTATCTACCGTTACTTTTTTCATCCGCTGGGTTTCGAATGGACGATCATTGTAATCAGTAGGAGTTTCTGCGATTTTGTTTACGACATCCATGCCTTCTGTTATTTTGCCAAATGCTGCATAAGCGCCGTCTAAATGCGGAGATTTTTTATGCATAATAAAAAACTGGGAGCCGGCGGAGTCAGGAGCCATGGTACGTGCCATAGATAAGACTCCTGGATCATGTGCCAGATTGTTCTCAAAGCCATTTTGTGAAAACTCGCCTTTGATACAGTAGCCTGGGCCGCCGGTGCCGGTACCATCCGGGTCGCCGCCCTGAAGCATAAAGCCATTGATGACACGGTGGAAGATGAGGCCGTCATAATAACCCTTCTGGATCAGGCTGATGAAATTATTTACTGTATTTGGGGCGATTTCAGGATATAATTCAGCTTTCATGATTTCGCCGTTTTCCATTTCGATCGTTATAATTGGATTTTGTGCCATGTCTGTTCTCCTTCTGTTTTCATTCTACTTCTATTTTAATGGATTGTAAAGAAATCGTAAAGAGAAAATAAGTGCTTTTTTTATTTTTTGATATTATTTTGTTGGAGCAGCTCTGTCTGAACTGTTACAAAAGCTTAAGCTAATGAAATCGGGGCTGAGCTGCAGCATTGTTTTTGATCTATATTATGTTGATATGATGAAATTGTATGAGGGTATTTTAATGATTAAGAAAAAGTATATGGAAAATATGTCAGCAGATGATTTAATTAGAAAGCAGCTGACGATGCGGGCTGTTGTGTGGGATGTTATGAATTTAAAAAAAGGCGAGACTGATAAGCTGGAGAGAGAATTGAAGATTTATGACATATGCAGGGTACGGCTGTTTATGGAAAAGGAGCAAGAAGATCAAATGGCCGGGATAGGATGTCTGGAAAAATATGAGGAGATGCAGCGGGTCTTGAGCGAGGCAGGATTTGCAGAGAAGGAAGCTGTGCTGGTGACAGAAGATGCCATGCTGGTGGAATATGTGCATCAACAGCAGGAAGGTATTGCAGCACATTGGACAGACGCAGCGTCACAGCAGACAGGAGCAGCACATTGGACAGATGCAGCGTCACAACAGACAGATGCGGCAGTACAGAAAGAAGGGAGTGTGTGTGCAGAGAAGAAAAAATCTGGATGTATTAGAGCATCTTTTGAAGAAAAAAGTGCAGTACGAGGCACAACGTATGTAAAATATGCACAGGAGAAGAACTCAGGAGCTGCAGCTGTGTACTATGAGAGGAAAGGTAACATGGAGAATGTGTCGGCTGATATGATTGTGCAGGGGTTTGAGGAAATTGGTGTTCAGTTTCTGGACAGAATTCATAAGAGGAGAAACGGGCTGCCGTGGAATATACTGTATACAAGTCGTACCTGTGTACGGGAAATTACCCTCTCGGATTTGGATGAATTGTATGAGCTGTATGAGGGCGATGGGATTACTGATTATACGGAGCCGCTGTTTGTACGGGAAAAAGAAGAGGAATATACGAAAAGCTATATTTCATATATGTATCGTTATTATGGATATGGCATGTGGGTGGTCTGTGACCGCGTGTCGGGAAAGCTGCTGGGGCGTGCCGGAATTGAGCATCATGATGGGGAAAATGGGGAGGACGAGGTGCTGATGGAGTTAGGGTATATGATTCGAAAAGAATATCAAAGCAAAGGGTATGCGACTGAGGTATGTAAGGCGATCTTAGAATATGCATGTGAGGAATTACAGATGAACCAGCTGCACTGTTTTATTCATCCGAAGAACTATGCGTCGATCAGAGTGGCGGAAAAGCTGGGATTTTTAAAGTGTGACAGTGCAGACGGCAGGCGGGAGGTCATGCTTCATTATAGCATAGAATTAAATAGCGGTCTTAAGTAGAGCATATCATAAAAGATCGAGCCATGATATGTGAAATAGAGTAACAGTTCAGACAAGCTGAACTGTTACAAAATAGAAACTTATTATGAAAATAAATAACGCAAGTTCTAGAACGTGTTTGAAAAATGCTTTCTGTGAGATGTACCCACAGGGCATGATATGCTTCAC
>CANDMV010000054.1 GCA_947385875.1 uncultured Eubacterium sp.
GAGTTTTATTTTCGTAGCAAGGTGCATAACTAAAATTTATGTGCGAAGTTTGAGTCATAGATATAAAGAAATCATAGATTATATAGCTATGGGGGGTTTGACAACTATTTTCGGCCTGATTCTATTTTATGGAAATATAGGGACCTTTCTAAATGCAGACGATGTGCTGCAATTACAGGCTGCAAATATTTTTTCGTGGAGCGGTTCTGTAGTGTTTGCATATACAGTCAATCGGACTTTTGTTTTTAAGAGTCATAAAACACAGATTTTAAAAGAGCTGCTGTCATTTGCCATGTCGCGGGTCTTTACACTGTTGATGGATATGGCTGTAATGTATGCGGGGACAGCTATGCTGGATATGAATTATCATATAGTAAAGCTTTTTTCCATTATGCTGGTTACGATAGCGAATTATGTAATCAGTAAATTTTATATATTTAGGAAGTAAAATGATATGCGCTATATACGCACTGATATGCACCTGACTTGTCAAGTTTGGGTGCAAATTTTAACGATAGATTTAGGAAGGCCGAAATAAGTTTTTTTATCATGTATACAGTAAAGCTAGGCGGTAATTGCCATGTTCCTTATTTTGCATAAGGCATTTGACTAAAAAAATATTCATCTTTAATGTGATCAATATATCCTTCTTAGATTCCATAATGTCCTCTCCGTAAAAATAGCCTTATCACCTAAGCGATAAGGCTGGAATTTTCAAGCCACACATTTATCAGACGCTTCCGGTGAGCAAACAATATTTTCGAACCGTTTATTTATTAGATGTGGATGGTAAGTGAACAATATTTTCGATAACAGATTACTCCATCTCTGATAGTATTATATAAAATTGCAAAGAATATATCAGCAAAATAGACAAGATGCAGAATCTTTTGAATTAGCTATACAGAAAAGCTGTAAAGTAGTGTATAATATAATTTGAAATCATTTTGTGGAATACGTATCAATGAAAAGAGAGGTACTGTGGAGAGCAAAATAATGATGGGAGGAGAAGCGTCTATGGAACGAGAATTATTGGAAAAAGGGCCTGTGCTTGACAAAAAAGGCCGTCCGGCTGCGGGATATTCCAGAAGGAGTACATTAGTGTATGACAGGAGGGCGATTAAGGCGCCGCCTTGGAGGATTAAGGAATGGGATTTTTATCAGGTATCTAATGACAGGCTCTGCTTACAGTTTACGATTGGACATGCAGCTTACGCAGGGCAGGTAAGCCTGATGCTGTTTGATTTTGTAGAAGGAGAAAAGCTGCTGGATGTAAGCCAGACGCTATTGATGCCATTTGGCTCCCTGAACATGCCGTCCGATGGGGAACGAAATCATGTGTTGTCTTATGATAAGAACGGCGTTTTTATGAAATACGAAGTAAGAGGGGATATACGCAGGCTGACCTGCCGATGGGGCGAAGTGGATGCACAGATTTATTTAAAGCGGTGTCATCCGGATTCACTGGTGATTAATGTACCGTTTGACGAAAATCCTCGTGCTTTTTATTATAATCAGAAAATTAACTGTATGATCGCGGAGGGGTATATCCGAGACGGAGAGAAAGAATGGCGGTTTGACAGAAAGAGCTCGTTTGGGCTGCTGGACTGGGGCCGCGGCGTATGGCCGTTTCATAATGAATGGTATTGGAGTAATGGAACCGGATATTTAGATGGAGAGATGTTTGGATTTAATCTGGGATGCGGTTTTGGCAATACAGATACGGCCAGTGAGAATATGCTTTTTTATAAAGGAAAGAGCCATAAGCTGGGAAGGGTGGATTTTATTCTTGGGAAAAATTATATGGAGCCGTGGCATCTGACTGACCGGGAAGGGCGGCTGGACTTAGTATTGACTCCGGCCTATGACAGGACGACTTCGGTGAAGCTGCTGTGGATCGATAACTGCTGTCATCAGATGTTTGGGACATTTTGCGGCAGGGCGGTGCTGGATGACAGAGAGGTATTAGAGGTGAAAGATGTAGTGTCATTTGCGGAACATGCGGTGAATAACTGGTAATCAGGTTTGCGGGCTGTAGTTATGAAAACGTTACAGTGAAGCCGAAGGCTGAACTGTAATAAGGAAGCAGTAAGGTTATATGAGATAGCTGAAGGAGGCTGGTACGATTGGGTGTCTATTTAAACCCTGGAAATGAACGCTTTTTGGAATCCGTATCATCTAGGATATACGTTGATAAAACAGGATTGATCGCATATACCAATGAGGTGATTGGGACAAGGGATAAGTTTCTTTGTGTGAGCAGGCCGCGCAGATTTGGAAAGTCCATGACGGCAGAGATGCTTGCAGCTTATTATGGAAAAGGAGATTCGAAGCATCTGTTTGTCGGAAAGGCGATTGAACAGGATGCTTCTTTTGAGAGGCATTTAAATCGGTATCAAGTGATTATGCTGAATATGCAGGAATTTTTAAGTGAGTCGTCTCTTAAGGAAGGGGATGGAATGGAATGCAAGGTTGAGAAATCTGTACTCTGGGATCTGCTTGAGGAGTATCCTGATTTCAGATATTTTGATTCCAAAAGTCTGGTAAGAACATTGCAGGATATTTATACAAAGACAAGGACGCCGTTTGTATTTATTATTGATGAATGGGACTGTATTTTCAGGGAGCAGAAAGGAAATAGGCGCGGGCAGGAACGCTATCTGGATTTCCTTCGGAATCTGCTGAAGGATAAGCCGTATGTGGCTTTGGCATATATGACAGGGATTCTGCCTGTGAAAAAGTACGGGACGCATTCAGCGCTTAATATGTTTGATGAATATTCTATGGCAAATCCAAGGCAGCTTGCGGTGTACACAGGCTTTACCCAGACAGAAGTGGAGCAGCTGTGCCGGGCGCATGATCTGGATGCCGCAGAAGCAAAAAGATGGTATGATGGATATCAGCTGCCCTTAGCAGGAGGAAAAAATCTTCATATTTATAATCCGCGTTCCGTTGTAAGTGCGATGTCAGCAGGGCTCTATGATACTTATTGGAACCAGACGGAAACGTTTGAGGCGTTAAGGGATTATATTATTATGAATTATGATGGATTAAAGGATACGGTGATCGAGCTGCTTGCGGGAGTGCGCAAAAAAATTGAAACAGGAACCTTTACCAATGATATGGCTGCTTTTGAAAGTGCAGATGATGTATTGACCCTTTTTGTTCATCTGGGCTATCTCGGATATGATTTTCATGAAAAAGAGGTGTTTATTCCAAATCTTGAAATAACAATGGAATTTGTAAATGCCATTCGCAGTGCGGGATGGGATGAGGTAGTAGAGGCTGTCAGGGTATCTGATCAGTTATTGGAGGATACGTGGAACCTGAAGGCAGATGCGGTTGCAGCAGGAATCGAAAAGGCGCATTTTGAAACATCCATTTTAAATTATAATGATGAAAATGCGTTAAGCTGTGTTGTTTCTCTGGCTTACTACAGCGCTAGGAGATATTATACATTTGTCCGTGAATTTCCGGCAGGAAAGGGGTTTGCAGACCTCGTTTTTTTGCCGAGAAGCAGTTGTGCTGATAAGCCGGCGATGATTGTGGAACTAAAATGGAATGGTTCGTCAAAAGGGGCGATTTGGCAGATCAAGGAACGGAAATATATAGAAGCGCTTGTTGGATACAAGGGGGATGTACTCTTAGTTGGGATCAACTATGATAAAAAGAGTAAAAAACATGTATGCAGCATGGAAAAGGCAGTTTTAAGTTTTTGATTGAGATATTTGCTGCACCGACCTGCCGTTTCTGGGAGTTGGCATTGTGGTCTGTATTCACTGGTTCAATCCCTTTGTATATCTGCTTGAAAAAGAGGTAAACAGAGCATGTGAGCTGTCCTGCGATGAAGCAGTGGTTTTTATGCTTGATGCCGTGAAAGGCGCGAGTATGGAGATACCTTGGTTTCCTTTTTAAAGCAGGGAGCCGGGCCGGGTGGTTCCACGGCATCACTTGCTTTGACTGAGGGAGCAGAACGATTAAAAGAAAGATTAGGTGTGATTATGAATTATAAAAGAAGGACAAAAATAACAAAGCTTCTGACAGGTATGCTTACATTTTGTATGATTTCAGGCTCAGTTTTTGTCGGGAGTTATCCCGTTGCTGCCAGTTTAGTCCCTGAATCGTCGGAAGACGTGTCCACCTCAGATAGGAAGAGCAATTCAGCGCAGCAGGCAAAACAGCCGCAGTCGGAGGAGAAAGCATCCTTCTCAGATAAAAGTATTTATTCGATACATCAGGCGAAGTGGCTGCAGCCGGAAGAGGACGCGCCCCGCTTAGGCATAGATGATGTCAGTTCAGGTACATATATTTATGACGAAGAGTTGGGGAAGGGATATTGGAAAGACCTGATCTTGTATGATCTGGATGGGAAAAATACAGACTCTGATGATTCAGACGGGAATCATATAGGGAGTTCTGAGAAATATCTAGCCGACGGCATGGAAAAGAAAAATGGGTCTTATTACTATAAGGGTAAGAGGGTAAAGGTTATCAAAGACCAGTACCCTGACAGTGCTATTTATTCATTTGATCCAGAGCTGAAAGGAAAAGTAAGCATTAAGGTAGTCCGCAATGCAAAAGGCAGAATTAAGCGCATTACTTATATGAGTGCGAAAGAAGCATTGAGATTGATAAAGCGAGCCGGCTTAAAGAGGTAAAAATCCGTGATCTGTGTTTGCAATGTGCTCTCGGAAATTTAGACAAGCAAGATGACCAGTTATATTACAAGAGGCGCTGCCTGCAGCGCCTCTTAAGTTTTTGCCCCGTTATTTTTTACATCATTAAAAATTTTTCCTGCCAATCCGTATCTGAAAAGTTCTGGCAAAAGCTGCTATAATCTTTCATAAGCAATTCGGGGTGAGCCGTCTGAAAGATAGATGATGCCGCATTCCTGAAAATCGTTTTTAAGAATCAGATGCTGCATAACTTTGTTATTTTTATGCGTATCAATACGCAGATGGCTGATTTGTTTGGAGCAGAACGTGACCATTGCATGAAAAACACCATGAACGGTTCCATCCCCTGCAACACGGTGCAAAGTTCCATACTCTGTGTTGGAAAGCCACTGACCTTGTGTTATTTTAGCATAAGTAGGTTCAGAGCCGATAATAAAAGCGAAAACTCCGCATATGGCGTCTTCTTTGCTTCTTACAACGTATAAATTTCCTTTTTTCATATCTTCTTCAAGAAGTTCTTTTGATGGATAATGGTTTTTCCATTGATCCTCATTTCCTGTTTTTTTCATAAAATCACGTGCATTAGAATAAATCTGTAGTATTTTTGGCAAATCATCGGTTGCTGCTTTGGTTATGTGCATGTTTCTTCTCCATAAAATATTGATAGATTGTCATGTCTGCGCCATTCCATCACGCTGTCTCAAATCTGCGAATGATATTAAATATCGACGAGACAGTATACGGGGTATTTCTTAGGATAGACAGCTGCTGTTCTTGCTTATAGGATAGCCTTTTTTAAGGATTTATGCAAGAGGGTGAAAATAAAATCTTTGATGATTGAGGCAGAATACTAAGGACGAACAGTAATAATAGTAACAGTTCTGCCAAAGGCTGAACTGTTACTAATAATATAAAAAAATATTATATATATATTGACAAAGCATATTATACAATATATAATATGCTTAAATTAAAGATAAGCGGAAAGGAAGGAGGATGTACATGATTTATCCACTAAATCCAGCTCTGATGGAGCTATTAGTGTTATCTATGATCCGGCGAGAAGACAGCTATGGCTATCAGATCAGCCAACAGTTGAAAAAAGTCTCAAATCTAAAAGATTCTGCACTATATCCGGTACTGCGCAGACTGTCGGAAAATAATTATGTAGACATCTACGATCAGCAGTACCAGGGCAGGAACCGAAAATACTACCGGATTACGGAGACAGGAAAAAAGCAGCAGGAGATGTTAAGTCAAGAATGGAAGGAGTATACGAAAGCCATTGATGAAATCTTAAATGACAGCTGTGACACGGCAGGAGGGAGAGCAGATGAATAAAGAAGAATATATGAAGCAGCTGAAAATCAATCTAAAGCGGCTGCCGAAGGAAGATTTTAATCGTGCAGTCGAATATTATGAAGAATATTTCGTAGAAGCAGGAGAGGAAAATGAACAAAAGGCAGTCGAAGACCTGGGCAGCCCCAGAGAAGCTGCTGACCAGATCATCAAGGATATGGCTTTGAATTATTCTAAGGAACCTGTCAAGGATATAAAAAGCGGCATGAATGCAGTCTGGATCGGCATACTGGCCTTATTTGCCGTACCGATCGCACTGCCGCTTCTGGGAGGAGGCATTGTGGTGTGTCTGGCGATGATGCTGGTGGCATGGTCGATTCTGCTGGCTTTGATGGTGATGGCTGCATCTGCAGTGATTCTGGGACCTGTTACGATTATAGCAGGATTCACGATTATAACTAAGAGCATATCCGTATTCTGCACATGTATCGGTATAGGGCTTATGGCTATGGGAATTGGAGCGGCAATGACTTATGGAATGTATGTGCTCTGCAGACGTTTCCTGGGATGGACACTGAAAATGCTTGCAAGAATCATTCGCATGGGAGGAAAGAAGCGTGCATAAAAAAGGGAAATATTTGCACAGACAATCAAAGAGCCTGCCAAAAGCGATGGAGGGAAGGAATCATGCATAAAAAAGGGAAATATTTGCACAGACAATCAAGGAGCCTGTCAAGCGCGATGGAGGGAAGGAATCATGCATAAAAAAGATAAATATTTACTCGGACAATCGACGAGACTAATAAAAGCGATGGGAGGAAGGAAGTATGCATAACAATAGAAGATTTTTAGCAGTCTGTGCGATTATGGCGGCAGCAGGAATGATTTTAACGGCAGCAGGGATTGCGTCAGGCGGGACTGTGAACGGCATTCAGCTTAACAAAAGCGGACTGCATGTCTACGCGCCTGCGCTTGTAAAAGAAAGCAGCAAGGGCAGATATCTGGAAAAGGAAGAAGAGCTGGAGCCGTTCGATAGTATCGAAATCAATATGGATTATGCAGACATCCGGCTGGAAACATCAGATAATGGAAAGTACGGCATATTTTACCATGTTGCAGCAGATGCGGGTCTTAAATATGAGGTGAAGGATGGTAGGCTTACAGCAGTCAAAAAAGATCCGATGAATTATGTAGGAATGGATTTTGCATGGATAGGTTTTGGAAGAAATATCGCAGATGTAGATGAAGAATATATTACAATCAGGATGCCGGAAGATGCGCAGCTGTCTGTAGCAGATTTAAAGTCGGAAAGCGGAAACATTATATGTAAAGGCATTTCGGCGGATCAAATGAAAGCTGTGACATCGTATGGGGATGCCAGAATTTCTTCTGCACGGATTCAGGAGCTGGATGCAGACCTTGAGTCTGGTGTGATTATGATCGGACAGGCAGCAGGGAGAAAATACAATATAAAATCCAGCTATGGCGACGTACTGCTTGATGATGTTAATCTGTCGGAGGATATGGAGGTGAAGGTCGAAAGCGGAGACCTTAGACTACAGGATGTCACGCTGCGGGATCTGAATCTGAAGAGCTCATATGGCGGAATCGATGCGGAACATACGGCATTTCGTACGATGCAGCTGTCTATGGAAAGCGGGGATAGCTGCTTTACAGATGTATTATTTGAAAAGTGCAGCATAAAGGCGGAGTACGGTAACGTAAACCTTGAGCTGGCGGATGATGTAAAGGATTATGGCTATAAGCTCAATGCAGAATACGGCAGTATCAACGTAGGAGGGGAAGAAATGGGAGATACTTTCTCGACTCTGGACTGGGAGCAGGAGAGGACGATTGAGATTGGATGTGAATCTGGAAATATAGTCATAAATTAGGGTAGAACCTATATTCTCCATATCATGTCCTGCGGGCTTTGATATTATAATGGCAGGCTGAAGATTCTTTTTCGTCAGCCTGCTATTCGATGATAAATTAAAAGAATAAATGTCTTGATCAAAGTGATGAACAATCAGTTGATTCAAAGCAGATTTCTGGCTATAATGATCGTGAATCCATGTTTGTGAATGAACTATGTATTTCCCGGAAAACACAAAAAAAGAGTAACGCAAGGAGCGCATGAAATAGTATGGCAGTAATTATGAATAGATCTTTAGAGCAGATACTGCAGGAACAGGAAAAGTCAGAACGAATCAGCTATCAGTCAGCAGAGACCATCCGTCAAATGATACAGGATGATTTTATCAATAGTACAGAGATTCTGCAGGTAATGGAAGCAAATGAGATAAATTTAGTAGAACTTTTTAAGAAACCGTCCTTGATCTTTTGGAGCCGGAAAGTGCCGGTTCCTATCCGAAAATGCGGATTGTTTCATGGGGCGAAGCATACGCTGAGCCAGATTCCCTATCTGCACAGCCATAGCTTTTATGAGTATATTTATGTTGTGCGCGGAGCATGTGTGCAGTATGTGGGGAGTCAGGAAGAAAGAGTCGGCCTGAAGGCTCATCAGTCCTGCCTGCTTGCGCCCGGAGTTTCACATCTTATGGAGCGGTGCAGGCAGGAAGATCTTATCCTGAAATTCTCTATTTCGGAACAAATCTTTCAGGAGACCTTTGTTTCGCTTCCATATAGGGCTGTGAAAGGGGATTATACAATATTTGAGCATGGAAATGCATGGACAGATTTGTATGCGAGCCGCCTGCTGCAGGAAAGCGTTTCTCAGGATCAGTTTTTTGAGACTGCGGTCAGAAATTATCTGTCGCTGCTGTTTATTGAACTGACAAGAGCTGCCTCAAGACCATCGGCAGAGATGACAAAGCAGCTTGAAGCATACTGTGAGACGAAGCAGAAGGAAAAAAGTCTGAAGCAGTTTGCTGCACAAATCGGGTACAGCGCCGACTATGCCGGACGTATGATAAAAAGCATAACCGGCAGGACGTTTGGTGAATATCTGCGTGACAGACGGCTTATGAAGGCGGCAGAACAGCTTTTAGAAACCGACGATACGGTAGAGCAGATTTCCATAATGTCTGGTTATGAGACAATATCAGGGTTTTATAAACAGTTCCGCCGCGTGTATGGCATGACTCCGGGGGAATATCGGAAAATATTAAAAGAATCGTCAGGGAAGTCATGAAGTGCAAAGAATGTCGAACGGGGAAATAAAAAGACCGTTTCAGGATATGATCTGAATACTTCTTTTTTGTTAAAATAAGGCAAAATGATAAAGGAGTAAACAGCACATGAAAAGTAATACGAAGAATTATCTGACGGACAGTCAGATTAAAAAGCTGGCAGAGAAGCATTTTGGCAAAGACTGCGGGGTAACGGATATTACGGAGCTGAAAGGCGGACAGTTTAATGCAGCCTATATGATGAGAAGGGGAAAAAAACAGGATAAAATTGTATTAAAGGTGGGCGTAGTTCCGGGCACGCCGCTGCTTACCTATGAGAGGGACATTATGCCTACAGAGGTTGCCTGTCTTCGGCTGATTCAGGAAAATACAGATCTGCCCGTTCCAGAGATTTATGCCTGTGATTTTAGTAAAACAGAGATAAAAAGCAATTATTTTTTTATGTCTGCGATGGAAGGAATCACACTTTCCAAAGCAGCGAAAAAAATGGGAAAAAAGAATCTGACAAAAATCAGGTCGCAGATGGCAGAATATATGGCGCAGATACACCGGATTAAGGGCAGCTACTATGGTTACTTTACAGAGGATGAAACAAAGCAGTATGCCACATGGAAGGAAGGATTTCTCAGTATGGCGGAGCAGGTGCTGGCCGATGCGAAGGAGCATCATACGAAACTGCCCTATGACAGGATACGAAAGGCGCTCAATAAAAACGCTGCGCTTCTTGATCTGTGCAGGGAGCCTGTTCTGGTAGATTTTGACTGTCATGATGGAAATGTATTTGTAAAGAAACAGGGAGACGAATATGTAATTGAAGGAATCTTAGACTTTGAACGTGCCTATTGGGGAGATGGACTGGCTGATTTGCCTGGAGCTTTTGTTTTTACAGACGATATCCGTAAAGAACCGGCATTTTTAAGCAGATATTTAAAAGAAAGCAGTGAAATAAAAGAATACGGGGAAACAGAAGTAAAGAGATACCTTTTATACCGGCTGTATCTTTCAATTATTATGATTGCGGAATGCTTTCGCTATGGGTGGGCATATGGAAAACTGCAGGCAGCTCTGGCAAACGGTTTTTTGGATAAATGTCTGAAAGGGCTGGAAAGATGACGGAGGAAAAAAGGGGCGGTCTGCATTTAGGAACAGACTCGGTCGGCGGATTGATTTGGAAAACGACACTTCCGGCATTCGTCAGTGTTCTGGCTTACAATCTGTATCATCTTGCTGATACTTTTTTTGTTGCGAAAGGAGTCGGGACGAATGCTGCCGGAGGACTGTCTGTGAGCTTTCCATTATTCCTTTTTCTGTCTGCGGTGACCTCCATGCTGGGCGGAGGAGGTGCATCCGTATTATCCAGAGCGCTGGGGGAAAAGGATGAGAAAAAAGCAAACAAGGTTATCGCCAATTCTTTTGGAATCTTTTTTGTGACAGCTGCTTTTATAACGGTGTCCGGCTTGATCTTTCTGGAGCCGCTTTTATATGCAGTGGGCGTGACGAAAACGCTGATGCCGTATGCGAAGGCCTATACACGGATTATCTTATCGGCGGCAGTGGTATCTACCGGATTTTCCAGTCTGATTCGTGCAGAAGGCAGCAGCAGATACGCCATGTATATCTGGACGATACCGACCGGTATCAATTTATTGTTAGATCCGATTTTGATTATTGGATTTCATATGGGAATCTCAGGTGCGGCTGTAGGCACTGCTGTATCATGGTGTGTATCTATGGCGATGAGCATCTGGTATTTCTTTTTGTCCGGGCGAAGAAATGTCAGGATAAAAATAGAGGATTTCAGGCCCGATCTGCGCCTGCTTGCAGAAATTCTTGGAATTGGCATTCTGACATTCCTGCAGACGGCAGGCTACAGCCTTTCCGTGGTCTTTGTGAACCATATTTTGAAAAATCATGGCGGGACTATGGTAATCAGTACTTATGGGATTGTCAGTAAGGCATATACTTTCCTGCTTTTAGGAATTACGGCGCTTATGCAGGGAATCCAGCCGATCATCGGCTATAATTATGGACAAAATAAAATGGACAGGGTAAAAGAAACACTGAGAAAGTCATATTGGATTGTCAGCCTGTACGGAGGAATGACTGCGGCTGTATTATTCTTTTTTTCGCATAATATGATATCGCTTCTGACATCTGATCCGGAGGTTATTGCTATGGGAGGGGATATTCTTTTTATTATGGGATGCGGGGCAGCTTTTTATGGCGTTTTTTCGGTACAGTCTGTCTATTTTCAGGCGGCTGGAAAGCGCTGGATTTCCTTGTTTCTTTCTCTGTGCAGTCATATAATCTGTCTGCTTCCTGCGGCTGTGGCGTTTGTCGGCCTTTGGGGGATTGGCGGGATTTGGTATGCGTTTCCTGTGGCTGGGTTTTTATCCATGTGCATATCATGTGTGCTGGTGAAATGGAAGTCAGTTTAAAGATTAGAATTTTGGCAGATCAGCTTGTCTGCTGATGAAAAGTTAAGAATTATGGAGAAAGAGTACGATATACCTTCAGATGATCAAATAAGAGAGGATGTGAAATCTATGTGTAATCTGAGCCAGGGAATATTGGAGAGAGGAGAAGCGAGAGGAGAAGCCAAGTTCATATTAAAGATGTATGAAAAGGGTTATACATTAGAACAAATCGCGGATGTGGCAGAAAAAAGTGTTGATGAAGTACGATCTGTGATTGACAAAAAAAGTTGTCATTAGCATAGGACTGATGGCGGCAGTCCTTGTCCTCTTCCGCAAATAAAAATATTCATTGACCTAATACACCTCTTTCAGTATAATGTATGATAATAGAAAATAAAGTCATAATATACCAAAACAGGGGAGAATTAGAATCGTGAGACAGTTTTTTGGAATGAGTCAGACTGGAGACTTAAAGGAAGCAGTGCGCGGACTGACAAATCCGCAGTTTATCATGCTGTTATCAAACAGTGAGCAGTTCGAATTACATGTAAGCCAGCTGCAGTCACTATATCCCGGTGTGCCGAGCATCGGATGTGCCGGGATTAGTTATGATACAAGAATTGCAGAAAAGGGAGTCAGTGTTGCGGCATTTTATGATGGTGTACAGGCATCTGCGAATGTATTAGAGCAGGTATCTGTCATGCCGGTAAAATATATCCGCCGTCTGGAACGTGATCTGGAAAAGGTCAATGGTTCCCAGAATGATACAATCTGCATAGACTTTTGTTCAGGAAATGATGCGTGTGTATTAAATACGTTTTACAGTGTCCTAAGGCGCAGGGGGATCTCGTTGGTCGGCGGGACTTCGGAAGCAGGAAAGATTTCCGCAAACGGCAGGGTATATAAAGATGCGGCGGCATATGCCGTTATCAAAAATCAAAACGGCAGGGTTAAGGCGTACAAAGAAAATATCTATCATCAGCTGGGAAAGTATCGGTTTGTAGCGTCTAAAACGGACAAGGAGAATTATATTATAGGGGAGCTGAATGGAAGACCTGCCAAACAGGTATATCAAAAAATTCTCCAGATTTCGGAACAGGACATTCAGTCACAGACCTTTAAAAATCCATTTGGAAAGGTTAACGGAAACGATATGTGTATTATATCCATAAAAGAAGTAAGCGGCAATGCACTGGCATGTTTCCGTCAGGTTAACGATTCAGATGTACTTATTATGCTTGAGCTTGGAGATTACCGGAAAATTGTAAAGAATACGATTCAGACAATACACAGGGATTTCCCGAAAATATCAGCGGTCTTTTCCATCAACTGCCTATTTCGGTATTTACTGTTCAGCGACAATCACTATATGCAGGAATACCTGAAGGAGATGAGCGCGCTGGGTAATCATGCAGGCATTGTAGGGTATGGAGAGCATTATAACAATCAGTTTATAAACCAGTCAATGTCTTGTGTTGTATTTGAATAGGGAATGGAGGAAGCATATGCTGTTTAGTAAAAATGACCGGAAGCAGAAGCATCTGAATGAAGAGGAGCTGTATCCAGTGCTGCATGTGGCAGGCAGTGTAAAAGAATGCCAGAAAGCGATTGTGCAAAGGGAGGTAGCTTCATTATTTGAGCTTAGTATGGTGAGCGAATCTTTTCAGGGAGTTCTTACTGAGGCTGAAAAATTCAGGGAGAAGCTGCATGAATTTGAGCAGTGTTTTTCGAATATTAACCATGTATCCGGTCAGTTCGCGGAGGTCAGGGATGATATTCATAAATCAGTGGATACTGTGCAGACTGAGGTAGAGGGTCTGAAAGATCAGACGAGTCAGGTCGAGAACTATTTTAAAGAGATGGAGAGTACTTTTGAAGACTTTCTGGCATCGATCAAAAAGATTAAGTCATGCACAAATGAAATCGTAGCGATTGCCGATCAGACGAATATTCTTGCTATTAATGCATCTATTGAAGCATCCAGAGCCGGTGAGATGGGGAGAGGATTTGCGATTGTCGCGACAGAAGTAAAAAATCTGGCAGATCAGATTAAGAATCTAGTGGGGGCAGTGGATGAAAGCATTGTAGATGTGGAGCAGGGGACAGACAGGCTGCATACCAGCATCAATGCTTCAAAACAGGCGCTGGATGTAAGCGTACATAGAATGAATGACACTTATGATATGTTCGATCATATCACGCAGGCAGCAGAAGGCGCAGCTAAAGTACAGAACGAAATATCGGATGTAATTAACGATACAAAGACTGAGATGGAGGATGTGTTTGCGTTTTTTGAGACGACGAAGGAGCGGCATCAGGATGTGTTAAAGCACATCGATTATGCGAATAGAATCGGTACTACCAAAAGTGCTATGTTTGAGGATATGGATAATATGCTATCACAGATTCCGCCGATTGTCGAAGAGCTTATCTAAACTATATAATAGCTGTATGAAAGATGTAATTGAGAGTGCAGATTCTGCCTGTGATTGTAGAGCGGGTGGTTCTGCCTTTTTGTAGTAAAAGCGCATACTGCAGAATAGGTCTGTTTTATACAAGAAATATTCCTTGGTATATGATATATTAACAATCAGCGGTGTAAGATCATCTGTTATGAAAACAGATAGAAGCTGCATAATAAGTTTATAAGGCATCTCTGCATGAGTTTAAAGCTGCCCGGAAGATTCACAGGTATTTTTATCAGCAGCCATACAGCTCTTGTGACAGATACTTTATGATAAATAAACAAAGAAAGGAACAAAGCAATGAAAAAACGCAACAGGATGATCTCCCTTCTGCTTGCTGCCCTGCTGGCATTTCCGGCGGCGCCGCTTACTACAGCCGCACTGGATACACCGCAGGCTATAGAAGCCGCAGCTAAGAAAGCTGAGATCACGAACGTAAAAACAGGCACGCTGACACTGGAAAAAGGTGAAACGTTCCAGCTGAAAGCCAATCGTTCCGACGGGAAATGGAAAACCAGCGACAAGAAGATTGTAACCGTCAGCAGGGACGGGCGGCTAAAGGCGGTGAAAGAAGGGACGGCTGTCATTACACTGACGGCGGGAAAGACCAAGGCTTCCATGGAAGTTACTGTTGGTACAAAAGTAACAGGCGTAAATGTGATCAAATCCGCGGTGGCGCTTCCGATGGGCGGGCAATCTACGATCAAAGCGGCAGTTCTGCCGGCGGATGCGTCCAATCAGGCGCTTAGTTACAAGTCTGCAGATACTAAGATTGCATCTGTATCCAAAGACGGTGTGATTACGGCAAAAAAGGCGGGCCGTACGAAGATTACAGTTCAGGCAGTTGACGGTTCCAAGAAGAAGGAAGTCGTAACCATTACCGTGCGGATTGCTGACAGTGCTGTCCGGCTTCAGGATGATTTTTATCAGGCAGTTAATGCGCAGGTGTTAAATGCGCATCCGCTCACTGAAAACCAGAGCCAGTGGAGCGGCTTTTATGAGCTGCAGACGAATATTATCAAGGACTTAAGTGAACTGATCGACGGATTGGTGGCAGAAAAGGATCAGTATGCGCAGGGTACGAAAGAACAGAAAATCATAGATTTTTACCTGCTTGCCCGTGATATGGATGCCAGGGACAAGGCGGGGATTGAGCCGCTGCGTCCGTCTCTTGATAAGATCGATCAGGCACAGACCGTCGATGAATTTGTAGATGTGCTCGCACAGCTGCAGCGGTATGGGTTTGGAAGCATTTTAAAATTCTCCGTTGCGGCGGATACGATGGATTCCAGCAAATATGTGCTGACAGACGGCGGCCCGGTGTATGCAATGCCAAAAGATTACTATGCGCCAGGAGAGGCAAATGAGGCGGTTCAGCAGGCTCTGTTGAATCTGATCCGCCAGATGTTTCTGTTAGCTGGCGACAGTGAAGAAGAAGCTGCCAAAACAGCGCAGCAGATATATGATCTGCAGAAAGAATTTTCCATGAACGGTCCGGGGCTGGAAGACCAGCTGAATGTGGAGCTGGTATACAATCCGCATACAAAGGCTGAGCTGAAAAGTCTTTACAGCAACTGTGATATAGAAGGCTTCTTAAAGACGATCGGTATTACGGATTTTGACAAGTGCATCGTTGCCGAAGTCGAAAATGCTAAGAAAATCAACAGCTATCTGACTCCGGAAAATCTGGATCTGTTGAAAAAATATACAAAGTACTGCATGTATTTAATTTACAGCAGTTATCTGACCAGCGCGCATACCAAGGCAATGAATGATTTTAATATCGCTGTGTTAGGCTCTGTGGAAGATAAGAGCGCAGATACGGTCGCAAAAGAACTGACACAGTCCCTGTTTGTCTGGGAATTCGGCAAGCTGTATACTGACAAATATTTCTCGGAAGAAAGCAAAAAGGATGTCGAGGATATGGCAAAGCAGCTGATTCGTACGTTCCGTAACAGGCTGCAGAATATCACATGGCTGTCCGATGCAACTAAGCAGAAGGCCATTACCAAGCTGGATACGCTGAAAGTCAAGATCGGCTACCCGGACACATGGCCGGACTATTTGGACGAGATATCGATTGATCCTTCCAAAGGCATGATCGAAAATATTATGCATATCCAGGAAGCATTAAATGCAGACGCACAGCAGAAGCTGGATGCTGGTGTTGACAAAAGCAAGTGGATCACTTCCCCGCAGACTGTAAATGCTTTTTATAATCCGCAGGCTAACGATATTACGTTTCCGGCAGCGATTCTGCAGGCACCGTTTTATGACAAAAACGCCGACTACGCGCAGAATCTGGGCGGTATCGGTACTGTAATCGGACACGAGATTACTCATGCATTTGACACAAACGGCGCAGGATACGATGAAAACGGCAATTATAATAACTGGTGGACGCAGGAAGACATGGAACAGTTTACAGCCAGAGCTCAGAAAGTCAAAGACTATTACAGCAGCATCGAAGTCACAAACGGTGTTTTTCAAAATGGAGATATGACAGTTACAGAAAATATCGCAGATATGGGCGCTATGGCCTGTGTACTGGACATCGTCGGAGACGATAAAGAAGCGCAGCGCAGGCTGTTTGAAAGCAATGCCAACATCTGGGCATCCAATCAGACCGATCAGTACCGTGACTACCTGCTGATGGCTGATATGCATTCCCAGAATAAAGTGCGCGTGAACGCAGTACTGCCTCTGTTTGAGCAGTTCTACAATGTCTATGAAGTAACCAAAACAGACGCTATGTACGTTGCTCCGGAAGACCGGGTGCAGATCTGGTAAGATTTTATCGCTAAGGCAGCTGCTGCAGAGGCGGTATATTATGAATTAGAATCCGGGGAATGGAAACGTTCCCCGGATCTATTGAACTGTTTTTCTTTTTTTGATCCAATATTTTTCTATATATTCACTTATTGCCATAATCTGTTGGATATTCTGCTTCTGCCACCCGAAGATCCTTATTCCCGGTTATTAGTATATCAATATTTTCTAAAATGGCAGTATCTAGCATAATCCTCATCTGTTATCTTCTCCTGCGTTCTTCCCGAATTTCCCTCATATAGTCCTGAATCTCTTCTTCAGACTGGAAGCCGTTTGCAACCATTCAGATAATGTGTTACATTTGTGGATACCCGGACGCCGGGTGAGAGGAGATGTCCCGTCTTCCTGCGACTTTTCCAGAATGCTAAGAATCCCTAAGCATTCTGGTAAAGTCGCAGGCAGACCGGTCCGATTCCCTCTCCCAGCGGCCGCACAGCCAATATGTAACAATCTGAATGGTTACATACTGGCAAAGCTTAATTTATAGACATTGGATGTGAAAAGTAACAAATTTGTAAACAAGAAAAACATTGAAATTGCATCTAAAGAATATTATAATAAATTCTATATGTGGCAATGCTGCTGCCGGCAGCTTTGTCTATATGTAGCAGGAAGTGATTCACAGGCGCGGGCATCATTGATTGGCTTTCTATAGCGGCAGAGAATCATAGATAGTTTACAAGCAGAAGTACAGAACAGGAGGGGCATCCTATGGCAGCTTTTATAGCTAGTTTTTTTGAATATTTAAAAACTATGATTATACTTGCGATACTGGCATTTGCAGGTATGATGACAGGAAAAAAGCTTCGGGAGAATAAGGACGCGAAGTCTTCGACCGTGCGGATTCAGTCGGGAAGAAAATAAAGGACCGGCAGGAATAGGATAATCACGGACAATAAGATTTTCCGTTACAGTTCAGCATTCAGCTTTACTGTAACGGAATCTGACTCATTAAAAGCTCGCCTTTGGCGGGTTGATGTCTATGAGTATAAAATGAGCAGACTCTGCTGCTGTTTATAGGTCTGCCTGTGAACCAATGTCATTCACTTAAGCTTTTCACTGCTGGATTATGCCGGCAAATCCGTCCCGCCAGACGCAGAATCGTCAGGGAGGCCATTAAGCAAATGTCATTGTCTGTGAACAGCAGCAGAGTCTGTCTGCGAATGGCAGCAATTATTAAAATATATACTTTTTGGAGGACAAGCAGCGTGAAGAAAAGTTATGGCGTAAATGAACTGCGCAGAATGTTTCTTGAGTTTTTCGAAAGCAAAGAGCATCTGGCGATGAAAAGTTTTTCGCTGGTGCCGCATAATGACAACAGCTTATTATTAATTAATGCGGGAATGGCTCCGTTAAAGCCGTATTTTACCGGTCAGGAAATACCGCCGAAAAGGCGTGTGACGACATGCCAGAAGTGCATCCGTACCGGAGATATTGAGAATGTAGGAAAGACGGCCAGGCATCTGACTTTTTTTGAAATGCTTGGTAATTTTTCATTTGGAGATTATTTTAAGCATGAGGCGATCGCCTGGTCGTGGGAATTTTTGACGAAATGGATTGGTTTGGAGGAAGACCGTCTCTATCCATCGATTTATGGCGAAGACAACGAGGCGTTTGAAATCTGGAATAAGGAAATCGGCATTCCGGCGGATAAGATCACCCGGTTTTATCGTGATGAGGACGGAAAATGTGACAATTTCTGGGAGCATGGCGCAGGGCCGTGCGGGCCTTGTTCTGAGATCTATTATGACCGCGGGGAAGCATACGGCTGCGGACGGGAAGACTGTAAGGTCGGCTGTGAGTGCGACCGTTTTATGGAAGTCTGGAATAATGTATTTACGCAGTTTAATGGAGACGGAAAAGGCGGCTATGAAGAACTGGCGCAGAAAAATATTGATACAGGCATGGGATTAGAGCGTCTTGCAGTTGTTGTGCAGGATGTGGATTCTGTATTTGATATTGATACGATGAAGGCAATTCGTGATAAGGTCTGTGAACTGTCTGGAAAAGTGTATCAAAAGGATGCTCTGGATGATGTATCCATCCGCCTGATTACTGATCATATCCGTTCCGCGACCTTTATGGTATCGGATGGGATTATGCCTTCGAATGAAGGGCGCGGCTATGTGCTGCGGCGCCTGATCAGACGTGCGGCGCGCCATGGGCGTATGCTCGGCATAGAAGGGACGTTTTTGGCGGATTTAAGCAATACTGTCATTACTGAGAGCCGTGACGGCTATCCTGAGCTGGAAGAGAAAAAAGAGTTTATTTTTAAAGTACTGACGCAGGAAGAAGAAAAGTTTAATAAGACGATCGATCAGGGGCTTGCGATTCTTGCAGACATGCAGAAGTCTATGGAAGAAGCGGGCGTGAAAGTGCTTTCCGGGGAAGATGCTTTCAAGCTGTATGATACGTATGGATTTCCGATGGATTTAACACAGGAGATATTGGAAGAAAAAGGGTTTACGATCGATGAGTCCGGGTTTAAGTCCTGCATGGAGCAGCAGCGTACGAAAGCCAGAAAGGCAAGAAAAGCGACGAACTATATGGGGGCTGATGTGACAGTCTATGAATCCATCGATCCTGCCATAACGAGCGAGTTTGTCGGTTATGGAAATTTAAGTGCTTCATCTGTTATTACGGTTATGACGACAGAGACAGAGATTGTGGAAGCGCTTTCGGACGGGGAAAAAGGAACTATTATTGTGCAGAAGACACCGTTTTATGCTGCAATGGGCGGCCAGATTGGTGATACCGGCTGTATCCGTACAAAAGACGGTGAATTTCAGGTAGAAGATACAGTCAGGCTTCTTGGCGGAAAGATCGGACATATCGGTGTGTGTGTAAGCGGCATGTTAAAAAGCGGTGATGAGGTTCAGCTGGAGGTTGACGCAGGACGCAGGGCGCGTATTGAGAAAAATCACAGTGCAACGCATCTGCTGCAGAAGGCACTTCGGGAAGTATTAGGCACCCATGTGGAACAGGCAGGTTCGGAAGTGACACCGGATAAGCTGAGATTTGATTTTACTCATTTTTCGGCTATGACGACAGAGGAGATTAAGAAAGTAGAAGCAGTCGTGAATGAAAAAATCGCAGCAGCCCTTCCAGTACAGACGGATGTTATGTCGCTGGATGAGGCAAAAAAGACTGGGGCAATGGCTCTGTTCGGAGAAAAGTACGGGGATACTGTCCGTGTAGTCAGGATGGGTGATTTTTCGGTCGAGCTGTGCGGAGGCACGCATGTAGGCAATACAAATGCGATCACTGCATTTAAGATTGTATCCGAAAGCGGTGTAGCTGCCGGGGTGCGGCGTATTGAAGCGCTGTCTTCGAATGCTGTGTTTGAATATTATGACCGCATCGAGCAGACGCTGTCAGAAGCAGCTAAGAAAGTAAAAGCGTCTCCAGCCAATCTGGTAGAGAAGCTGGAGCATATGCTGGCAGAGATGAAAGCGCTTGCCAGTGAAAATGAATCCTTGAAATCACAGGCAGCTAAAGACGCACTTGGCGATGTGATGAATCAAGTGCAGGAGATTAAGGGCATCAAATATCTGGCTGCCAAAGTGTCAGGCGTGGACATGAACGGACTCAGAGACCTGGGGGATCAGTTAAAAGCAAAACTGGGCGAAGGGGTCATTCTGCTTGCTTCCGATACTGACGGTAAGGTAAATCTTGTCACAATGGCGACAGACGCTGCGATGGCGGCAGGGGCACATGCGGGAAGCTTAATAAAGGCAGCTGCGGGAAAAGTCGGCGGCGGAGGCGGCGGACGTCCAAATATGGCCCAGGCTGGCGGGAAGAATCCTGCCGGTATTGATGCAGCATTGAAGGAGGCTGCATCCGTTTTAGAAGGAATGCTGAAATAGATAAAATAAATGAAATAAATTAAAATAGTGATAGAATCAATAAGGGAACAGAGGCATCACACGAAAGAAATACTACACGCTCTAGCAGTTTCATAGCTTTACATCTGCTTAGTATGTATATGTTTTTTAGTGCGGCTGCCTCTTTTCTATTGCAAAAGTGCGAGAATATGTTATAAAAATATATATATGATACATTTGAGGAACTTCAAATGGGATGCACAGAATGTTGAGCAGTACGGAATAGACAGCAGCAGATGGGTATAAAAGCTGTCAGCATGGTAATCATACACCTTCAGGACATAGCCGTGAGCGCATAGATTACCAGATGTGACTTTATTGAGAAGAGATTTATGTAGAAAACGCTCATGGTCTATGTTACAGCTGAAACTGCGATATGTGTTTATGTTTCAGATGAACTTTTCTGAGCTGGATTTTGAGAGTGTGAGTAGACTTCATGAATCTGCTTTGTATAAGTTTTCATAAGCTGATTTACGATACGCAGATGCTTATTGTCTAAATCCTCAAGCAGGGCATCGATTTCATTAATCAGCTGATTATGCTGTATGCGCGGATCATTTGGGTCAGCTGTAAGAGCGGCAATGCTTGTTTTTAGATATTCTGCTATTGAATGGAAAGTGTCCAGACTGACTGGTTTTACGCCGCGTTCCAGCTTGCTGATCAGACTGGTAGATAAAAACAAATCGTCTGCCATCTGCTGCTGAGTGATATTCAGTTCTTTTCGACGGTTCTTTATATTATTTCCAATCATTTTATAATCTAGCGGCATAAAAAGTCCCTCCATGGGCACGATGATAGTATCGTATATTAATAGTGATTAAATTTAAAAATTAATCTTAAGAATTCTTAGTGTCAGATAGCATATAGGTTATAACTATCGTAAATATATGTGCGGACTAAGATAAATAAAACTGCACATCTATTATAAAACAAAACAATAGACATAAAGTATCACCAATAGTGTGAATAATTTGTTGACATTAGTAACATATGTGTTATAATATGGATTAATAAAGTAGTATTCTATATGTGTAATATATTACGCGAATAATTAGAAAGCAGGTGATGAAATGAGAAGTAATGCAAAGAAATATGTAAAGAGATATTCGGTAAGAAGTAGATTTTTCAAAAAAAATTGTTGGCGCTCATTGATTGATACAAGAAGTGAGAAGAATTATCTCAAAATGCGTAAATTTTTGGATGAGGCAGGGGTAGATTACCGGATTTGGATGGATGAGGATGATGAAGATCTGGTGTTTTTAAGAGAGCATTTTAGCCATCCAGAAAGATTCCGTGTATATTACAAATTTTACGTAAGGGACAAAGAACTAAGAAAAGCACAGAAAGTACTGCAGCTTGGCAGATTTGGGATTCAGGGGGCATTTGGGATTAATGCTATGTTTATGTAAAGAAATATCCAACCGTAATTGCTGTTTGAATTCCACTATGATATGGACATCGTGTCATATAGGTATACTTGGATTTAAATTATAACGAAATAGGACATTCATAGTAAACCTACATGCGCAATTTACGCGCCACGCTTCCAAGTTTGTGGAGAATATATCCCAAATTTATGAGTCGTAGTGGTCAGCGCCTCATAAATTTGGGTGAAACTTGTATGAAGCTTTAGCATCTGCTCTTTGCTTAATATATTTATTCTGAAAGCACCTCATATGTTTCCGTAATTCTGTTTTATTAACCGTTCAGATGCTGCAGATACATCATTACTGGCAGCATTTTCTTTTTCCGTTTAGTGTAATTGCCTTTGGCATTGCTTAGACACGATTTATGACACGAATTTAATAAAGCTCATTTTAATATAATTCATAATTTTTTAATAATTAAAATTAGAAAGTGAGAAAAAATGAGATAAAATAAGAAAAAAAGAGTATAATTGAGATTGTATAGATAAAAATGGAAATTGTTATACTTGCGAAACATTGGATAAAAACATATGATATAAACCATCAGTTAGCACTCAAAACAAGTGAGTGCTAATAACATAAACACTATAGAAAGCAAGATATGTAATCTTTCTATTACATGAGCATTCGAAAGCGAGCCTTGTGAACTTTCATTGTCATGAATCAGCAACAGAAAAAGAAAAGCAGAATGATGAATAAGGAGGACATAATCAATGAAATTAGTACCATTATCAGACAGAGTTGTATTAAAACAATGTGAGGCTGAAGAAACAACCGCATCAGGAATCATTTTGACAAGCGCTTCTCAGGAAAAGCCTCAGGAGGCAGAAGTCATTGCTGTTGGTCCAGGCGGAGTCGTAGACGGAAAAGAAGTAACGATGCAGGTAAAAGAGGGACAGAAAGTCATTTATTCTAAATATGCAGGCACGGAAGTAAAGATTGATGGGGAAGAATATATTATCGTCCGCCAGAATGATATTCTTGCAGTAGTAGAGTAAGATGTATCCATGCATTTTACGTAACCACAGAACAGTGAAGTGATGGATAGAGCTTTCAAAGCATAGAATAGCTGCAGCACTTAACAAGGGTCAATAATCATATATTATTGAAAATAATAGTATTTTTTCAATAATTATAAAATATAAGAAAAGAGGAAGATAACGATGGCAAAGGAAATCAAATATGGTGCAGAAGCAAGAGCCGCATTAGAAGCAGGTGTAGATAAGTTAGCAGATACTGTGTGCGTGACACTTGGACCAAAAGGAAGAAATGTTGTATTAGATAAATCTTATGGCGCTCCATTAATTACAAATGACGGCGTTACAATCGCAAAAGAAATTGAACTGGAAGATCCATTTGAAAATATGGGCGCACAGCTTGTAAAAGAAGTAGCTACAAAGACGAATGATGTCGCAGGCGACGGCACAACCACAGCTACTGTACTGGCACAGGCAATGGTGACAGAAGGAATCAAGAATCTGGCAGCAGGCGCTAATCCGATTATCTTAAGAAAAGGTATGAAGAAAGCTACGAATGTAGCAGTAGAAGCATTACAGTCCATGAGCCAGTCCGTAGACGGCAAGAACCATATTGCAAAGGTAGCGGCTATTTCAGCTGGTGATGAAGAAGTCGGTAATCTGGTAGCAGATGCGATGGAAAAGGTATCTAAGGACGGCGTTATTACGATTGAAGAGTCCAAGACAATGCAGACAGAGCTAGACCTGGTAGAAGGTATGCAGTTCGACCGCGGCTATATTTCAGCATATATGGCTACAGATATGGATAAGATGGAAGCAGCATTAGAAGATCCATATATCCTGATTACAGATAAAAAGATTTCCAACATTCAGGAGATTCTTCCGTTGTTAGAGCAGGTCGTAAAGACTGGCGCAAAGCTTCTTATTATTGCAGAGGATGTAGAGGGTGAAGCTCTCACAACCCTGATTGTAAATAAACTGCGCGGAACCTTTAATGTAGTAGCAGTAAAGGCTCCAGGATACGGCGACAGAAGAAAGGCAATGCTTGAGGATATTGCAATTCTTACCGGTGGAGAAGTGATCTCATCCGAACTGGGACTGGAATTAAAGGATGCTACGTTAGAGCAGCTTGGACGCGCAAAATCTGTAAAGGTACAGAAAGAGAACACAGTCATTGTAGACGGCGTAGGCGAGAAATCTGCGATTGATGCCAGAATCAATCAGATTAAGAGCCAGATTGAAGAGACAACTTCTGATTTTGACAAAGAAAAACTTCAGGAGCGTCTTGCGAAGCTGGCAGGCGGTGTAGCGGTAATCCGAGTAGGCGCTGCAACAGAAACAGAGATGAAAGAAAGCAAGCTGCGGATGGAAGACGCGCTGAATGCAACGCGTGCAGCTGTAGAAGAAGGCATTATCGCAGGCGGCGGTTCCGCTTATATCCATGCTTCTAAGAAAGTGGAGGAGCTGGCTGAGACGTTAGATGGTGATGAGAAGACAGGTGCAAAGGTTATCTTAAAAGCACTGGAAGCTCCATTATACTATATCGTAGCAAATGCAGGTCTGGAAGGCGCTGTCATTATCAATAAAGTAAGAGAATCAGAAGCAGGCATTGGTTTTGATGCAGCTGCGGAAGAATATGTAAACATGGTAGAAGCAGGTATTCTGGATCCGCTGAAGGTGACAAGAAGTGCATTACAGAATGCTACATCTGTTGCTGCTACTCTGCTGACGACAGAATCAGTAGTAGCAAATATCAAAGAAGATGCACCAGCTATGCCGGCAGGAAATCCGGGCATGGGAATGATGTAATCAGAATATAAATGAATAGTATTTAAATTAGAGCCGTCTGAAATCTGGCAGGATTTTGGACGGCTCTATTTTATTCATGATAAAAGAAAGTTCGTGGAGCGTGCTTTCTATTATTTGGCAGAATTAACGTAAACGGTAAAAAATGAGTACCGTGCATGACAAAAGATATTCCGATATAATGGCCTTGAGAATGATTTATTGTTTTCAAGGCCATTTGCAGTTGCTATGACAGTTGTGAAAACAAATGCTAGTTTTTACAGATGGTATATATGACTATGAAAACTAACGCCAGTTTTCACAGTTCATACGCATGGCTTTGAAAACTTTTACCAGTTTTGAAAGCGAGGTGTATACTGGTGTCAGATTTAAAACATGAAGTAACTGCACAACGATGGGCTGCCCTGATCAAAGAACGCATGGACAGCGGCATGACCATTAAGGAATGGTGTCAGGAAAGAAATATCAAAGAGTCTCAGTATTACTACTGGCTGAGAACTCTCCGCCGGGATGAAGCTGATGCGGCGGAACAGGACTCAGAAGCTGCGCCTTTCGTGGAGCTTCCGGTTATCTGCCGCGAACAGGAATTCCAGCCGGGCAAGCCGGCAGGCATTATCCGCAAAGGGAATGTCTGCATAGAAATAACGGAATCCGCTTCTGCAGGCTTTATCGCAAAAATCATGGAGGCCGCAGCCCGTGCTTGGTGAAGTGAATTTATACAGCCGCATTTACCTGGCATACGGCTATACGGATCTCCGCTTTGGGATAGACGGCCTGGCGCGGGTCATACAGGATCATTTTGAGCTTAATCCATTCCAGAAAGGAACTCTTTTTCTGTTCTGCGGAAGGCGCACTGACCGGATCAAGGGGCTTTTGTGGGAAGGCGACGGATTCCTCCTTGTTTACAAAAGACTGGAGGCGGGACGGTTCAAGTGGCCCCGGACAGCGTCCGAGGCCCGTGAGATTACGCCAGAGCAGTTCGCATGGCTGATGCAGGGGCTTGCTGTAGAGCAGAAAAACAGGATACAGGAAGTTTCATAATTCCATTCCTTTATAAACCGGCATTTCTAGCGATACACACCATTGTCATTTTGACGGGGATGCCGGTAAAAAAATGCAGCGCGGGCCGCTTCTTTCTGCTATAATCATGGTATGGAAAAGAAGATTTATACAGCAGATGAATTGAAT
>CANDMV010000055.1 GCA_947385875.1 uncultured Eubacterium sp.
ATCCGCAAAGTGGGGAGTGCAGATCGCGGGAATGATTTTTCAAACACGCTCTAGACGGGACTGGGGACTTGCGCAGGATTATGTGCGTGCGATGTGGATGCTGCTTCAGCAGGAGGTACCGCAGGATTATGTGATTGCGTCAAATGAGACGAGGATGGTACGCGAATTTGCAGAGGAAGCTTTTTTGAACGCGGGTTTTGAAATCGTCTGGGAAGGAGAAGGAGTGCATGAGATCGGGAAGGATAAGGAATCCGGCAGGACTCTGGTAAAGGCGAATCCTGATTATTTCCGTCCGGCGGAAGTGGAGCTGCTGCGGGGAAATACGGCGAAGGTGGAAGCGGAGCTTGGATGGAGAAGAGAGATTTCGTTTCAGGAATTAGTAGGCCGGATGGTTAGAAACGATATGGAAATTGTTGCGAAAGAGATTACGGTGGCTGATTTCTGCAGGCAGGCGGCACTGATCGAGGCAGGGAAAAAGGATCCTGTGATTGGGGTGGGTAACCTGAAAGTGAAACGGGATTTTACGGATGTCAGGGATGTAGTGGGGGCTTATGCAATGGTTGCTGCTCATGGCGCAGCCGGGGAGACTTATAACGTCGGCAGCGGGAGGGCGGTTAGTCCGGAAGAAATACTGCGGATAATTCTTCGGATGTCTGAGACGGAAATCAGTGTGGTGGTGGATCCTAAGAAGCTTAGGCCGGCTGACCTGCCGGTGATGGAAGCGGATCCTGACAGACTGCAGAAGGCTGCGGGGTGGAAGCCGCTGATCGGGCTGGAGCAGACAATTAAGGAGACACTGGATTATTGAAGAGTGCGGGTGAAAGATGGGGAAAGCTCTTTGATGGTAAAATCTTTTTCTTAGGCAAAAAGTGCAAAGCATACTGGCAGTTCAATAGGCTTTGCACTTTGCTTTATGCAGGCTTGTTATTTAGATTTCAGCTGTTTTCGAGCATGTCATTGCTACAGGGTTATATCTTCTTTGTCTACATCAAATGATGAGAATCTTGCGGCGGCTAACTTAATAGCGTAATCCAGCTCTTTATTTTTATGACTCCATCTTCTCTTTTTATGCGCTGCATTTCTATATATAGTAAGAAAAAACAAATATCCAAACTTGTTTCTTTCACAGAACTATATTATAATATTACTAATTACAAGTTCTGCATATCTTTCACAGTAATGGAAATGCACAGTGTTAGAATCAAGGAACCGATAAATTATAATCATGAAAAGCTTCTAAAAGGAATTTTAGCAGCAAGAAAGGAGCAGACCTATGAAAATAGCAGTTACTTACGAGAATGGAGAAATATTCCAGCATTTTGGACATACGCAGCAGTTTAAGCTCTACGATATTGAAGACGGAAAGATCGTAAAAGAGCAGGTTATTGACACAAACGGACAGGGACATGGAGCATTGTCTTCTTTCCTGTCGGAAGCAGGAGCAGAGGCTGTGATCTGCGGAGGAATCGGCGGAGGAGCACAGGCTGCTCTGGCAGAAGCAGGCATTAAATTGTATGGAGGAGTATCCGGCAGTGCGGATGATGCTGTGAAAGCGTATCTGGAAGGAAATCTGGGATATAATCCTGATATAAAGTGCAGTCATCATGAGCATGGACATTCCTGCGGAGAGGGCCACTGCCATGAGGACAAGCAGGGCTGTGCCGGTAATGGAGGGAGCTGCTAAGCGTCGTTCTTAATAAATTTGAATAAGACACTTTTGGCGGAGCCGGAACGCTATGCTGAGATAAAGGTATGATTGCATCAGCAAGATTCCGGCTGTGTTATTGTAAAAATCTTATCGCAAAGTGATTGATATCTGCGACAAAATAGTTTTCTAAATTTTTTGGCGTTTGCGGATAATATGGCAATAACTTTGGGAATGAGTTTGCTGCTGTCTGCAGCTGAAGTAACGAGAGGAATGGGTGGTTATTATGAAGTGCTATATAAAAAAAATCAGTGCTGCCGTTTTGACAGGCACTTTATGTTTCGCATTTTTAGGAGGATGTGCATCGTCTGATTCATCGACTTCTAAAAATACTTCACAGAATGCAACAGGAACAGATGCGGAAACTTCTAAAACGGATATGGATGATGCAGAAGAAGATGCTTTTCCAGTAATCCCGGAGACTTTTAGGCCTTCGGATCTTGTCATTCCAAGTCAGGATCGTTATGAATATCCGTCATTGGGAATGAATTTTACGATTCCGCAGATTCTGTTGGAAAAGATGGAGCAGAAGGAAGTCGCTATGCTCAGTGATGCAGCAGAATTTGATGATGAGTCTTTAGATTATGGAATTTTTTCGTGGAGCTTTATGACGAAGGAACAGCTGGATGCGGAGGTATCAAGCAAGGGAAACGGTTTTTATGATTGGGCTGACGAGCTGGAGCGGATTGGCGTGCTTGGGATTTATCATTTAGAACAGGTAGAAAATCTGGATACGCTGACAAAATGCAGTGAGCACAAAGAGCTTGGAAAAAGCGATGACGGCAATTATGCTTATTATCTCAGCATAAATCCAGATGCGGATCGCGAATTGACAGAAGCGATGGAGCAGATTGTTCTTGATATTGTAGATATAGTGCCGGAAGAAGAGGATAATTTTGATATAGGAAGCGGCAGCCTGGGTGAATTTTCTATGCAGGATATACAAGGACAAGTCTATACAAATGAAATGTTCAAGGAGCATGAGCTTACACTAGTAAATATATTTGCAACATGGTGTTCGCCATGTATTGCTGAGATTCCTGACTTACAGAAGCTGAGTGAGGAAATGGCAGGACAGGGGGTAAATGTGGTGGGAATTGTACTTGACGCTGCGGACTCTTCTGGTAATGTCAGTGATGAGGCAGTGGAAAAAGCAAAGATCTTAGCTGACCGGACAGGAGCAGACTATCCATTCCTGATTCCAAGTGAAGGATGCTTCGATGGCCGTCTGGAGAATATTGACGCGGTGCCGGAGACATTTTTTGTAGATAAAAATGGGAATATTGTGGGCGAGACTTATTCAGGAAGTCACGATCTGGAAGCGTGGAAATCGATCGTGCAGACAGTATTGGATAGTCTGAAAGGGAGCGGACAATGAGAAGAGGCAGTGCAGACAGAGCCGGACAGTCTGGTAGAGAGCGGATAATGAGAGAAGACAGCGCAGACCGTGTTGGACAGTCTGGAATAGAGCAGATCGTGAGAAGAGATGGTGCAGACGGTGTCGGACAATCCGTAATAGAGCAGACAACGAAGCGCCAGAAACGCTTTGACAGGTTTTCTGGGAAGGGTGATGGCGGCGAAGCAATAGAGCAGTCAGTGAGGTATCCGTCACGCATGGACTGGCGGGGACTGTGTGCAGCTGCAGCTGGTCTTTTTATGATGGCGTATGGGATTTACCGGGGTGAGATGAAGGTCGTCTTTGAGAAGGCGATTAATATATGTCTGGAGTGTATAGGAATTGGATAAGAAGAAAAATACGAATGAATGGAAGCGCCATCGGATGCAGGCACTCTGGGCGCTGCTGTCTAATAGTTATCTGGCAGGCTTTATTCAAGGAAAAATCTACAAAGGGCCGATCAAAAAGCTGTGCGTTCCCGGTCTGAACTGTTATTCGTGTCCGGGTGCATTAGGCGCCTGCCCGATTGGGGCATTGCAGGCGGTGATTGGAAGCTGGAATTTTAAGTTTGCTTTTTACGTAGCAGGCTTTTTGATGTTTATAGGCGCTATGGTTGGCAGGTTTGCGTGTGGATGGCTCTGCCCGTTTGGACTGATTCAGGATCTGCTGCATAAGGTGCCGTTTCCAAAGAAAATAGGAACCTTTAAGAGCGACAGAATGCTTCGTAAACTGAAATATGTTATTTTCTTAGTGTTTGTGCTCCTGCTGCCGCTGTTTCTCGTAGATGTGTTAGGGCAGGGTGCGCCGTATTTCTGCAAGCTGATCTGCCCGGCAGGGACTTTAGAGGGCGGCATACCGCTTGTTCTGCTGAATAAGACGATGCGCAGCGCACTTGGGTGGCTGTATGTGTGGAAAAATGTACTGTTGGTCATTACGGTGATGGTGTCTATGATAATCTACCGGCCGTTTTGTAAATATATATGTCCGCTGGGAGCAGTTTATTCTGTGTTTAACCCGATTGCTGTTTTCCGGTATCGCGTGGATAAAGATAAATGCGTAGACTGCGGTGCCTGCAGCAGAGTGTGCAAAATGAATCTCGATCCGGTGAAGGAAGCGAATCATCCAGAATGCATTCACTGCGGCCAGTGTAAAAAGGTATGCGGAGTTCAGGCGATTCGTTAAATTTAATTTGCCCGCTCATATCGTATTGTCATAGTACGGATTTCATCCAGGAGCTCTTCTGGCAGTTCCTCTTTTTTTAAGTGCCATCTCCAGTTGGTTCCTGCCGTGGAAGGCTTATTGATCCGGCAGCTGTTGGCGCATCCCATATAATCCTGAAGTGGAATAATGCGTGTCTTCGCATTGCTGCACAGTTTTCGGTATAATTATGCGGCAGATAATCATTAGCGGAACCAGTATCTCTGGAGTCAAAGGCAAATTCTAATACTTTCATTCCTGGAAAGCCGCTGTCCTTAACAAGCTTTCTTACAGAATCAGTTACGTAACCGAGGTCTTCTGCAATGACCTCATGCTGTCCAAGCTGCTGCTCCATGCAGCGGAATAGTTCGATGCCAGTGCCTTTTTCCCAATGGCCATTCACGGCATTTTTCGCGCCATATGGTATGGAGTAATATTCGTCAAAACCGCGGATATGATCAATTTGTACTACATCATACATGCGGAAGCAGTAGGCTAGACGTGAAATCCACCATTCGTAGCCGGTAGCACGATGATATTCCCATCGGTAGAGAGGGTTGCCCCAGAGCTGGCCGTCAGCAGAAAAGCCATCTGGCGGACAGCCTGCGACTGCGAGAGGAACATTATGCTCATCTAGCTGAAACAGCTTTGGATTTGCCCAAGCCGCCAGACAAATCCGTCCCGCCAGACACAGAATCGTCAGAGAGACCGTTAAGTTAATGACATTGGGAGTGAACAGTAACCATACATTTCGTCAGTAAGTTAGATTTGTGCATATATAGTTGTAGGATTTTTGAATAAGTGGTATACTTATTAAAATCAATGGCCAAGTGTACGGAACAGTGTTTCAACTGCCAAAATTCTGTACACTGGATTATGAATCAGTCAGGAGGAAGCAGTTATGGCAGAAAATCAATGCAGTGGATGTCCGAGTGCATCCAGTTGTTCTGAGCAGAATAAGGAAAATTGTTCAAAGAATGCCCAGAGTATGCTGGAGCCGGCAAACAAATATTCTAAGATCAAAAAAGTAATCGGAGTGGTCAGCGGAAAAGGTGGAGTCGGCAAATCATTTGTGACAGCTTCGCTTACAGCTGCAATGAAAAAAGCTGGTTATCAGGTAGGGATTATGGATGCGGATATTACGGGCCCATCGATACCGAAGATGTTCGGCGTGCATGGTGAAGCTTATGGCAGTGAAGAAGGAATGATTCTTCCGGTTCAGACAAAGGAAGGCATTCCGACGATGTCGATTAGCTTATTAATGGAAAATCCTGAAGACCCGGTGATCTGGAGAGGGCCGGTGATCGGAGGAGCAGTGAAGCAGTTCTGGACAGATGTAGTCTGGGGCGAGCTTGATTATCTATTTATTGATATGCCGCCGGGAACCGGAGATGTGCCGCTGACGGTATTTCAGTCGATACCGGTTGATGGAATCATTGTCGTGACATCACCGCAGGAGCTTGTGCAGATGATTGTAAAGAAAGCTTTTCGTATGGCATCAGTTATGGATATTCCGGTACTGGGAGTGGTAGAGAACTTTAGTTATCTGAGATGTCCGGACTGCGGCAGGCAGATCAGCTTGTTTGGGGAGAGCCATATCGATGAGGCAGCGGCAGAGCTTTCGATTCCGGTGCTTGGAAAAGTACCTCTGGATCCCCAGATGGCAAAGGCTGCGGATGCGGGAGAGTTTTATGAGAAGGAGCATTTGCATCTGGAGGCAGCGGTAGAAGTATTAAAGGGGCTATTATAAAGAATATACTATAGAAAATCCCTGCAAAGCTTGTAGATATGGACTTTGCAGGGATTATTTAATGTTGGTATAATTCGGCGCTAAAAACATGATATTGCAGCAGAGCTGTGTTTTGTCAAAATCACAGCGACAGCATCGTATTTTATGAAAAAATATCTGGTTTTTTACTATTGTGCCAGATCGATCTGCTGCACCGTTCCGGCATCGCCGTTTTCATATAAGAACATGCCCGTCTGGCGGACAACTGCATTTGTTTTATTATCTGTTTCAGAATTTAACGAAAATTGTGTATTGACATTACCTAGATAAATAGCGCCGACACCTGCCGCGCCGAGTCCACGCAGGACATCATTTCCATGTTCATCTTTCTGCCAGATCAATAATTTACTGAAGATTTCATCTGCTTCATCAATCCAGCCATTGCCGTCCTGATCGTACTTGGCCAGGTCTGCAAAACCATTGCCGCTTTTTGTGCCGAATAATTCGCTGCCGTCATTGATGATGCCGTCTCCGTTTTTATCTAATGCTAAAAAACCGCTTCCGGCATTTAGACGGGATACCTGCTCTGCATGTCCGTCCGCGTCCAGATCAAAGTAGAACTTTTGGTCAGATACAGAGACCGGCTCGGTATCCAGATTAATGACGAGAGGATCCGTAAGCTTTACGGCGCTAAAGTCAATCACAGCGGATGCTTCTTCATAGAATGTGCGTGACATGGACATTTCTACATTAAACTGAATCTCTCGACCAGAGGCGGTGACGACGGTTCCTTCGGTAGCAAAGTCAGTCTGTTCTGCTTCTCCATAAGAATAGCCGTATTTCAGATTAAATCCAGAACCGAGATTATTCGTATAATCCGTAAGCAGTGCAGACAGCGGGTCACTAAAGGTTCTTCCCCTTCCCCAGAACATCTGGTGCAGCATGTATCCGATTGATTGGCGGCGTATTATATGAATAGATCTTAAGCTGCGGCTGTTTTCTAAGCCGGATGCGCGGATGCTGCGGCTTTGGTTGAAGCGTTCTAAAAGGTCGCCCTTGGAATCCTTTAGATCGTTCTGCTGGTTTTGTTTATTGTCGTCATCTTTATGAATTGCATTCTGGGCAGTGTTGATGGCTGTCCGTACAAATGCGTTGGAACGCACGCCCGAAAGTGTGCCTAAGGCGGACATTCCAGAAAATGAGCGTCTGGATGATATGAAGCTTCTTTGTGAGTTCATTTTTACTGAACTGGATCCGATAATCATAATTGCATACCTCCTTAAAAAACAGAATAAGATTTCAAACATAATGTGAAGCATATGAAAGTGAATGCCGTGAAAATTTTGGGCAGGCGTATTATGTATTTCGCCGGAATTAGTATAAAGTCTTAACAAAAACGGTATGCAGTTTTACTTAAAAAACTACATACCGTCCGTGGTATTATCATATGCTTACAATCCGTGTAATGAGTAAATCGGAAATAAATGTTAGTCAGAAAGAATTATTCTGTAATCTGTTTATTTCCAAAGTTATACTTATGAGCGATGATATTTTCCATATGGCTTTAGGTATGAACGCTCATGAGCCGGCGTTGTTGGCAAATTTTTCTGCTCATCAGTATACATTATTCATCGGAAGATTTTAAGAAAAACTTAATGTCTGCGGCAGCACTTAAAAATCCATTCATTACATTTTAATCGCATTTGTTAGTCTGCTGGCTGATGGATTGTATCGCGGACGGTAATCCCTTGCTGATATAAGAAAATCCCCGCATACGTCAGAAGTACGCCGACAGTCAGCCACAGCAGGAAGAAAAACGGAATGTCAATCCGGTAAAACATCAGAGAGCTTGCAAATGTCCCCAGAATGTTAAAAAACGCGTGAAATAGCATCGGAATTACGATCGTGCCGCCTGCCTCACAGACGTATCCTAAAAACAATCCTAGAAATGCTGCATAAATCCCCTGAATCATATTCATATGGAAGACACCAAATAAAACAGCCTGCAGGAAGATCGCTCCTGCGGTGGGCAGAGCTTTTTTAGCATAACCCAGTGTAACGCCGCGGAAGATCAGCTCTTCAGAAATCGGTGCGATGATACAGGCATATATGATGGTGATGGGAGACAGGGAGCCGATTCCCGCGGTATTCATTAAGTCCTCATATGTCTGCATCCAGTCTGGGCGCAGGGAACCGACAAAGCTCGTCAGGTAGACAGTGACATACTGAAGTCCCAGAGCCAGTAAAAACATTGCCAGTACAATCCGTATATTAAAAGCTGACGCGGCAGGAACTTCCTCCTGGTCCGCAGCCAGTTTTTTCCGATACCAGAATCCGAATAGGAACAGGGCGGATACCGCGTATATAACGGAAATCCAAATAAGGAAAGGGCTGGACATCCATAGGGATATGAGGCGGTCATATATTTCTGAGAATGGCATGTTGTTCCAATAATTTTTAACGATAGTGAGAATGGCAGAAATACCAAAGATCGGGATGCTGACCAGATTTTGCAATACAAGTGTAATCAAAAGAGGCAGCAGGCAGAATAAAATACGACCTATGCGTTTCATGATTTTTCCTCCTGAATGATTTTGTAATGGGTGTAACAGTAACGTAATTTCTACCTATTATATAACATGTATTTTGAAAAAACAAGGTGGATGCTGGATGCCGTTACTTTTCACGGGCTGGGAATAGTAACAAGTCATTATATTGTTATACTCAAGTCGGTATCGTTTCTTGCATATCCAAAAGCCTATGATACAATAAAAGGAAAAAGGAGATACCACATGAAGCTAGAATTATGGACGACATTCGGCTCCGGCGGCTGGCAGGAGCATTTTCATCAGACGACGTTGTTTACGCCGGATTTAGGCAGGGAAAATCAGGTAATAAATCTGTATCCGGATGCCGTTTTTGATACTTTGGAAGGCTTTGGCGGGGCTGTCACGGATGCAGCCGGGTTTGTGTATTCCCTGATGGATGAGCAGCAGAAGCAGAACCTGATGCAGACGTACTTTTCACCAGAACGGATGAATTATAGACTTGTGCGGATTCCGCTGGACAGCTGCGATTTTGCAACGGGTATCTATGAGGCAGTGTCTGACCCGAAGGACGAAGGGCTGTGCTCGTTCTCGTTTGCACGGACTGAAAAGTATATCCTGCCGATGCTTATGGATGCGCAGAAGGCTGCTGGAAAGCCTTTGGAGCTGATGCTCACGCCGTGGTCGCCGCCGGCATTTATGAAGACAACGGGCAGACGCTGCTATGGCGGACATTTGAAACCAGAATATCGGAAAATGTGGGCAAGGTATCTGTGCAGATATATTGTCGAATTCCAAAAGAGAGGGTTTTATGTCCGCAGAATATCGCTGCAAAATGAACCAAATGCAGTCCAGACATGGGATTCCTGCCAGTATACGGCACAGGAAGAAAAAGAATTTTTAAAAGTAATGTATGAAACCATGCAGGAGCAGGATCTTGGCGGTGTTGAGATCTTTATCTGGGATCACAACAAAGAGAGGATATATGAGCGGCTTAACGAGATCATAGACGAGGAAACAGATCAAATGACTGCTGGGGCGGCATTCCATTGGTACAGCGGAAGCCATTTTGAGTCTCTGGAGCTGGCAAGGAGGTTTTTCCCAGACAAAAAACTGATTATTTCAGAAAGCTGCATCGAATTCTCCAAATTTGACCCTGAAGCTTCTGTGGAAGCCGCCGGAGAGCTGGCGCATGAACTAATCGGCGATCTGAATCATGGCATGACGGCGTTCTATGACTGGAATCTGCTCTTGGATGAACGCGGAGGCCCGAATTATGTAGAAAATTACTGCCTTGCGCCGTTTTTGTATGATACGAAAAGGAGGAAGCTTATGCCGCAGCTGCTTCAGCAGTATTTTGAGCATTTTTCTCATTACCTGTCCCCCGGCTCTGTAAGGATTGGGTATAGCAAATATACGGACAAATTGGACGTAACCGCTTGGAAACGGCTGGACGGAGCAGTCGTTGTAATCATGCAAAACCGCACGTCACAACCATTAATGGCTGAAATACGGCTGGACGGATACCTGTCTGAGCTTGTCTTATATCCGCAGTCCATAAGCTCCGGCGTGATCTCGATGTACTAGAACGTGTTTGAAAAATGCTTTCTGTGAGATGTACCCACAGGGCATGATATGCTTCACACTTTGTACCCACAGGGCATAATATGGAAAATTTATCCCAAATTTATGAGGCATAGCGGGCTATGTTGATTAAATTTGGGATGAATGATCCGCAAAGTGGGGAGTGCAGATCGCGGGAATGATTTTTCAAACACGCTCTAGGTGTTGGCAGCGCCGGATATCATCCAAGCCAGCCGGCAGCTTGGATGGTATACTAGCGTTTATAACGCTTGCGGTATTCGTTAGGAGTGCATCCAACCGTATCTTTAAATAGTTTCGAAAAATAGGAATAATTTCCATAGCCTACCTTGGAAGCTGCCACGTTGACTGGTAAATCCGAATCCTGCAGAAATTCCATCGCCTTTTTCATCCGGTAATCTGTAATATAATTGACGATGGATACATGCATCTGCTTTTTAAACAGCCGTGCCATATAATCTGGATTTAAGTATACCAGATCTGCTAACATAGTACGGGTAATATCTTCCGAATAATGCTGGTGGATATAATTTAAGATAATATCCGTAACAGAGTCCTCTTCTTGTATAAACTTGCTGTATTCCACCCCTCTGGTAATAATATGGCTTAAATAGTCCATCATATAAGAAGGGGCATCCAGTGCCCTGGCTGACAGGAGGCCGGTTTCTTTTTCGGCAAACAGCGTATGAGCTTCAATCCCCTCCCTGCTCAGGTAGGAAAAGACAAGCTGCTCAATGTCCAGACGGAGATGCAGTAGCATGTCCCTGTTGACATC
This sequence comes from uncultured Eubacterium sp., assembly GCA_947385875.1. Lineage (GTDB taxonomy): Bacteria > Bacillota > Clostridia > Lachnospirales > Lachnospiraceae > Eubacterium_J. The sequence continues at coordinate 10,951 of CANDMV010000055.1, forward strand.
CGTTTGAGACTGTAGGTAAGTTCTGATGTTTTGTATAGCGGCATCTGCCTGACGGCGCGTCAGAAAGGTATCGATCACGTCAAGCGAAGGGGGAAGGCAGCTAGATTCTTTTGGCGTATAATCCGTTAAAAGCAGAGGCGTATTCATCCGGGTTAAATTCTGCTGCCACATCGAATGCATCTGCTTTACTGTGCCGGGCAGTCCTTCGACAGTCGTTTCATTTGAAATACAGCAGAACACATCACATTTTAAATATTTCCTGAGATTGTTAAATAGCTGTGCGAACGCATTTTCTAAGGGATCCCGGACATATTGAAGGCACATGTTGTGAATAATGAGGATGTATTCCAACGGTCGTACGGCGACCAACGCCTCGTATAAAATACAGCAGCTCTGCAGCGTTTCGGCTGCGATGTTTTGAAAACAAAAGTCAAGCGTAGGGGAAATGGATGTATACGGGGCATCAGCAGTTGGGCACAGATGCAGCAGTACCGGAAGGAATACATCGTTTCTGCTATAAGGCAGCGCTTTCTTTTTCATCTCTATTTCAAAAAACTCAGGTTTTGACAGCAGCGGGTCCTGAAACAGGTTTTTCCAAAACAAGTGTATGATGTTATGGTAATTATCTTTCCAATGCTCGCTGTCAGCTTGTATCTGGTCATAGGCAGCATTCTTTTTTACATGGTCGGCTACGCGTTTCAGTATGCTGTACAATTTATCATAGTCAATTGGTTTTAGCTGATAGTCGGAAGAGTTAAGAGTAATCGCTTTTTGCGCGTAACGGAATTCTGCAAAGCTTGTCAGGAAAATAAATTGTGTCTGCATATGGCAGTTCCTCACCCAGTCTAAAAGGTCTAGACCGCTTTCTCCTGGCATCTCGATATCGCAGACGCATATATCCACTTCCTGTGTTTCTAGAATCTTTTGTGCCTGTGCCGCAGTATATGCCGTCAGTACGCCCGAAATGGAAAGTGAATCCCAGTCCATGTTTTTCTGCAGGGCAGCGACAACAAAACGGTCGTCATCTACAAGTAATACGTTCATACGGATTTCCCTCCCTCAGATGGCTGCGCCGGAAGAAGGAGCGTCACACATGCACCTCCTGACGGAAGATTTGAAAACGTCACAGCTGTTTCCCCTTCCCGGTAAAATAATTTTAGGCGGTTCAGCGCATTGGTAATGCCAATCCGGCGCCCTTCGACAGGGGCAAGCATACCGGACGTATTGAGATCCTTTAGAACATCCGCCGGGAACCCATGACCCGTATCGGTAATCCGGATCTGCATATTTCCGCGAGGATCGCCGTTGGCATAGATCCATTCCGCTTCCAGCTGTATTTTGACTATAGTGTCGTTGGAAACAGAATGTTTGATCGAATTTTCAATAAATGTCTGTAGTAAAATCGGAAGAATCCTCATCTCTCCAATTCCTTCATCGGTATAAAGTGTATAGGAAAAGCTGCCGTCTAAGCGCATTTTTTGAATACGCATATAATATTCGATATGTTCCAATTCCCTGCGAAGCGGTACAAAATTGCCGCTGTCATGGAAAATGTAGCGAAAATAGCTAGAAGTCGCCATAGACATCTGCATAATTTCGTTGTACAACTGTGTCTGTGCCATACTGTAAATGGTATTCAGGCAGTTTAGGAAAAAGTGGGGGCGGATCTGGAGCTGTAGATAGTTCATCAGTGTCTGCTGTTTATCCAGCTCCGTTTCGTAAATGCCGATCTTTAGTTTTTCTATCTGGCGCATCATTTTTTTAAACTGCCGGTTTGCCTGCTTGAGTTCAGTCAGGCGGGAATCCTTCAAATCCATGAAAGGGGCGTTGTCGTCTAACTGGGATAGGTTTTCTGAAAATTCCCGGATAGGGATGAGCACCCTGCGCTTCATATAGAATATAGATATAAAAAGCGCGGTGGCAATCAGTGCCATTGCCCCTTCAATTAAAAACTGGAACAAAATAACTTTTTCATATGCCCGGTATTTATCCATTACAATATGCGGTATAAAAGCGCCCATTGCAGGGCTGCCGCTGATTGTGATCTGACCTTTTTTCACAGGCTCCTGATGCATCAGAGGAGTTCCGTCCAAGGCAGTGAGCGAGATAAAGCTGTCCTTTCCAAGGTCGAGCTGTTTTATGGGCGCTGTGGCATTATCGGCGGAGATATAGCATCCCACATAATGGCTGCCGCTGTAAAAGAATTTGTAAAAATAAACACCGTCAGGCAGCGAAAGTATCTGCCATGCCTCCGTATAGCTGTTTGCGGATGCCGCCTGCATCTGGCTGCGCAGCGCATAGTTGATCTGCTGGATCTGGGTAAAAGTATTGTATGTATAAGCGTCATTTGCGTGGAACAGTCGGTCTAGCTTTTTGTTATAGAGAAAAAACTGGTAGCCGGGGTGGAACGATTCCAAAAATGTATGCACATGATCTTGCACTTTGTTGCATGACTGTATCAGCTTAAGCGTGTCCTGTGTCTGAAGCGCTGTCTGAAACGCTTTTTCATGGTTCAGGCACCGCAGCAGATACTTGTTGATAGAGATACGTTCTGTGTCGATCTGCGATACATATAAAGACGTTGTGTTCTGAAGGTTTTGTATCGACTGGCTGCGCATGGAGAAGACTACATACAAGCCGGCTAAGATGTCAATAGTGAGAACGGGTATTAATAAGCACATCAGCGCTTTTGCAACTGAATCAACGGAATATCCGGCTGAACGATTTTTGTCTTTCATATAAACTCCTTTACAAAATAAAAATCAACATTGTACCATGATTGTTTTAATTATAACAAATTTCAGACAAATTTGTATGAAAATATCGACTTTGATTCAAAATTATACATAAAAACCAGAAGTCATAATATCGTTTTTTTTGTAATAGGGTGTCGTTTTTATTCTATCATTTTTTCTGTGGGGATGTATACTAAAAATATACTTAACGTGGCCGCGGTATACAGTACACAAACAGAATAAACAGCAAACAGAAAGGAGCATTTATGAAAAAGAAATTTATCGCAGCAGTCTTATCGGCAATCCTTGCATTCAGTCTGGCTGCATGTGGCAGCGAAAAATCCGCAGGAGGAGAGTCGGGCTCGCAGGATACTTATACGGTAACGATGGCTTATATCGGAGATAAAAAAACAGACACACCACGTATTGAAGAAAAAATCAACGAAATCCTAAGAAAAGAAATCAACATGGAGATCGATCTTGAGCCTGTCGGCTGGGGTGCATACGCAGAAACAATGAAGCTTATTTTATCTGGCGGGGAAAAAATGGACATCGTGCCGGTACTTGTAAGTCAGGCAAATTCAATGGTCAGTTCGAAGCAGATCATAGATTTATCTGAGTACATAGACAAGTATGGCAACAATATCAAGGAGCTGCTGGGCGATACCGCAAAGGCTGCCAACATCAATAATTATGTGTACGGCGTTACGACCGGGCGTGAATGGTTCTGCCAGAGCTCTGTCATCATGCGTCAGGATATCCTTGATGCATGTGGAATCAATGCTTCTGAAATAAAAACTTATAAAGACTTAGGCGGTGTATACGCAAAAGTTAAAGAAAAATATCCAGATATGATTATGCTGGCAAGCGGCAGCAACAACACGCCGGATACCAAATATGAAATGGTAGATACCCTGACGGACGGTTTTGGCGTCTTAATGGACCACGGACAGGATACAACCGTTGTAAATTATTATGAATCGGATGAATATCGTGATTTTGTGACTACGATGTACGAATGGCAGCAGGCCGGTTATCTTTCAAAGGATGCGGCTACTGCTACGGACGGGACGGAAAATCAGGTGAAGGCAGGCGCGGCATTTTCTTTCTTTATGCCGACAAAACCAGAATATGAGACCCGTGCAGAGCTGCTGTGCGGTACAAAGATGGCAATCGCGCCTCTGTCTGAGCCGTGGGCGGGAACCGCGCAGATTTCGTATGTAACCTACGGAATCAGCTCAAGCTGTACGGATAAAGACAAGGCTATGCAGTGCCTGGATTATATCTATGGCAGTGCGGATATTTTAAATCTGTTGAATTGGGGAGAAGAAGGCATCGATTATGAGATCAAGGATGCGCAGAATGGCATCATCGGATATCCAGAGGGCAAGGACGATACTACAGCTTATCATCTGTCGGAGGGCTGGCAGCTGTTTGACCAGTTTAAAATGTATATCTGGGAAGGAAATGACCCGAAAGTCTGGGAAGAAACGAAAGCAATGAACGAAAGCGCCTTAAAGTCAAAGGCATTCGGGTTTACTTATGATTCTACCGAAGTATCGAATGAGCTTGCAGCATTGACCAACGTAAAGGCGCAGTACGCCAATGCGCTGGGCTCCGGCTCTGTAAATCCTGACGAAGTGCTTGATAAGTTTAATGAAGAGTTAAAAAAGGCAGGAATCGAAAAGGTTATCAAGACCAAGCAGGAACAGCTCGATAAATGGCTCGCCGAACAGTCGAATTAATAAATCAAAGGACCGCGCGGCGGCCTTTGCTTGCATGCAGGCCGCCGGCGGCAGGGAGGCCCTTATGAAAAAATCAAACGTAAAGCGCTGGATGCCATTATACCTGATGATGGCACCGGGTCTGATCTATCTGTTTATCAATAACTATATGCCTATGGCGGGGCTTGTAGTCGCCTTTAAAAATTACAATGTTGTCGATGGAATTTTCAATAGTCCGTGGGCCGGCCTTAGTAACTTTACTTATTTATTTAATGACGCGTGGACGATTACAAGGAATACGATATTATATAATCTGGCGTTTATAATAATCAACTTAGTGCTTGGCGTGACGTTCGCGATCTTTATCTGTGAAATCAGGAACAAAAGGTGTAAAACGATATACCAAAGCGCAATCTTGCTTCCGTTTTTAATGTCTATCGTAATTGTGAGCTATATTACGTTCGCCTTTTTCAGCGGCGAAAACGGCATGATGAATAAATCCATTCTTCCGTTATTGGGAAAAGAAGCCGTCTCCTGGTACACGGAGCCGAAATACTGGCCTCTGATTTTAGTGATTGTCAATACATGGAAAGGCGTTGGATACGGCTGTTTGATCTATATCTCAAGCATATCGGGTATTGACCCGTCCTTTTATGAAGCGGCGGAGCTGGATGGTTCTACCAAGTGGCAGCAGATCCGCTATATTACGATTCCATGTATCATGCCGTCCATCATTACGCTGACATTGATGAACATAGGCAGGATCTTTTACTCCGACTTTGGCTTGTTCTATCAGGTAACCCAGAACTCCGGCCAGCTATATGAAGTCACAAACGTCATTGACACTTATGTATATAGAGCACTGCTGCAGTCCGGAAATATCGGAATGGCATCGGCGGCAGGCTTTTACCAGTCCGTTGTCGGATTCATCTGTGTATTGGCTGCAAACACAGTCGTAAAGAAGATGAGCCCGGAAAACGCATTATTCTAGGAGGTAAATCATGGTTCAAAGTAAAAGCGCAAAAAAATTTGAATTACTCGCCCACACTGTCATGATTCTGGTAACGATCTGCATCGCACTGCCCTTTATCCTGCTGTTTATGTCATCTATTACTTCGGAAACGGCGCTGGTGAAGAACGGATATTCCTTTTTTCCGAAAGAATTCAGCTTAAGCGCCTATCGCTTTATCTGGTCGAATGCTTCCAATGTATTTCGCGCCTACGGGATTACGATCTTAGTAACCGCGATCGGTACTTTTTTAAACGTGGCGCTTTCTGCATTGCTTGCCTATCCGCTGTCCTTAAAAAATCTTCCAGGAAAGCGCATCATCAGCTTTTATATATTTTTTACAATGCTCTTCAGCGGCGGTCTGGTGCCGTCGTACCTGATGTATACGGGCATCTTTCATATTAATAATACGCTTTTGGCATACATCGTACCCGGATTTTTAATGAGCGCCATGAATGTAATGATGATCCGTACCTTTTTTGCAAACAGCATTCCTGATGCCCTGTTTGAGGCAGCCCAGATCGACGGGGCGACCCAGATCCAGATTTTTGTAAAAATCGTCCTGCCGCTTGGCAAGCCGATTCTTGTAGCAATGGGGCTGCTTGCCGGCCTTGGGTACTGGAACGACTGGACGAACGGGCTGTACTACATAAGGGATACACAGCTTTACGGCATCCAGAACCTGTTGAACAAAATGATCTCTGACCTGACTGCTCTGACGCAGAATGCATCCGGGGCATCCACCGCGGCGCTTGCAGAAATACCTTCTTCATCCGTGCGCATGGCAATCGCTTTTGTGGCAATGCTGCCGATTCTGTGCCTATATCCTTTCCTGCAGAAATATTTTACGAAAGGAATAGCGGTCGGGGCTGTGAAAGGATAAGACAGGATGGAAGGCCGGTCTCTTTCATATGAAAATCTTCTTTAAATTAAGCTTCACATAAAAAGAAAAATCCTCTGGCTGTATGGGCATACGGGCGGGGGATTTTTCTTTTTTCCTTGCGCATTGCAAAAGATAGCGGGGTATGTTAAGATGAATTTAGTATCAATAATAAGGAAAAGAATGGAGAAAACTCAATAGGAAGCAACATGAGAATAACAAAAATACGATAAGGAGCACCTGAATGTCTTTTGTACACTTACACGTCCATACAGAGTATAGCCTGTTAGACGGTTCCAATAAAATAACGGAATATGTCGCCCGTGTCAAGGAGCTCGGCATGAATGCCGCCGCCATTACCGATCATGGCGCGATGTACGGCGTGATCGAATTTTATAAAACCGCAACGGCAGCCGGGATTAATCCGATTCTAGGCTGTGAAGTATACGTAGCCCCGAATTCCCGCTTTGACCGTGAGCATGTGCATGGAGAAGACAGGTATTATCATCTTGTACTGCTTGCAGAGAATAATACCGGGTATGGCAATCTGATAAAAATTGTATCCAAAGGGTTTGTAGACGGTTTCTACTACAAGCCGCGTGTAGATATGGAAGTCCTTACAAAGTATCATGAGGGAATCATAGCAACGAGCGCCTGTCTGGCGGGAGAGGTGCAAAGAGAGCTGCAGCGCGGCAGCTATGAGAAGGCGAAGGAAGCTGCTTTAAAATACGATGCCTGCTTTGGCAGGGGGAATTTTTTCTTAGAGTTGCAGGATCACGGGATGCCGCAGCAGAAAATGGTCAATCCGCAGCTGCTGCGCCTAAGCCAGGAGACAGGCATTGAGCTGGTTGCTACGAATGATGTGCACTATACGTATGCAGAGGACGTAGAAGCTCATGATATTCTGCTCTGCATCCAGACGGCGAAAAAGCTGAAGGATGAAGACCGCATGAGGTATGAGGGCGGTCAGTATTATGTAAAGTCTGAGGAGGAAATGCGCGCATTATTTCCATATGCCGCACAGGCGCTTGATAATACGCAGAAGATCGCAGACCGCTGCCATGTAGAGATTGAATTTGGCAATACCAAGGTGCCGAAATACGATGTGCCAGACGGCTACACTGCATGGGAGTATTTAAATAAGCTGTGCTTCGATGGCCTCTCGCAGCGTTATCCGGGACGGGAAGAGGAGCTGAAGCCGCGCCTGGACTATGAGTTGGATGTTATAAAGACGATGGGGTATGTGGATTACTTTTTGATCGTATGGGACTATATTCATTTCGCGAGGGAGCATGATATCAGCGTAGGGCCGGGGCGGGGCAGTGCGGCGGGCTCGATTGTCGCCTATACGACCGGAATTACCAATATTGACCCGATTAAATACAACTTGATTTTTGAGCGTTTCTTAAATCCAGAGCGTGTATCGATGCCTGATATTGACGTGGATTTCTGCTTCGAGCGCAGGCAGGAGGTCATTGACTATGTCGTGCGTAAATATGGCAAGGAATGCGTTACGCAGATCGTTACGTTTGGTACGCTGGCAGCACGTGGCGTCATCCGGGATGTCGGGCGTGTGATGGACATGCCGTATGCGTTTGTAGATTCGATTTCAAAAAATGTCCCGACGGAGCTTGGGATAACTATTCAAAAAGCATTAAAAATGAATCCCGATCTGCGCAAGATCTATGAAGAGGACGAGAGTGTAAAAAAGCTGATTGATATGTCTATGCGTCTGGAGGGACTGCCGAGGCATACCTCGACTCACGCGGCGGGAGTTGTAATCAGTCAGAAGCCAATGGATGAATATGTGCCGCTCTCGCGCGGTACAGACGGGATGATTACGACACAGTTTACAATGACGACGCTGGAAGAGCTCGGTCTGCTAAAAATGGATTTTCTGGGACTTCGTACGCTTACTGTCATTAACAGCGCCGTTCATCTGATAGAAAAGGATTATGGCGTTAAGGTCGATATTGACCATGTAGACTTCGATGATCCCAAAGTGCTGGAGTCGCTGGGAACCGGACGCACAGACGGCGTGTTCCAGCTGGAAAGTGCAGGCATGAAGAACTTTATCAAAGAGCTGAAGCCGCAGAGCCTGGAAGATGTCATAGCGGGCATCGCATTGTACCGGCCGGGGCCTATGGATTTTATCCCTGCCTATGTGCGGGGGAAAAACAGTCAGGGAGTCATTCAGTATGACTGTCCGCAGCTGGAGCCGATTCTGGCGCCTACTTACGGCTGTATCGTCTATCAGGAGCAGGTTATGCAGATCGTGCGCGACCTTGCTGGGTATACGCTGGGGCGCAGCGATATTCTTCGACGGGCGATGTCCAAGAAAAAGAGCAAGGTCATGGAGGAAGAGAGGAAGAACTTCGTCTATGGAAATAAGGAACAGGGAGTAAAGGGCTGTATTGCAAACGGCATCAGCGAGCAGGTCGCGAATAAGATCTATGACGAAATGATTGATTTTGCTAAATATGCATTTAATAAGTCACATGCAGCCGCGTACGCAGTCATATCTTATCAGACAGCTTATTTGAAATATTACTATCCGATTGAGTTTATGGCGGCTCTTATGACCTCTGTGATGGATAATAATGTAAAAGTATCAGAATATATACAGACATGCCGGAATATGGGCATCGCGATTCTGCCGCCGGATATAAACGAAGGAGAGAGCGGGTTTTCTGTGTCCGGCGGGAATATCCGCTATGGAATGTCTGCGATCAAAAGCGTGGGGCATCCGGTGATCGAAGCGCTGATTCAGGAGAGACAGGAAAATGGGCCGTATAAGAATCTGGAAGATTTTATTACACGGCTCAGTCATCAGGATGTCAATAAGCGTGCGGTAGAAAATCTGATTAAAGCAGGCGCGCTGGATGGACTGGAAGGAAACCGCCGCCAGAAGATGCTGGTATATCAGCAGATTATGAACAGCATATCACATGAAAAGAAAAATGCGATGAGCGGGCAGATGACATTGTTTGACATCGTGCCAGAGGAGGATAAGAAGGATTATGAAATCCATATGCCGAAGGCGGATGAGTTTGACAAAGAAATGCTGCTTGGATTTGAAAAAGAAGTGCTGGGCGTGTATATCAGCGGTCATCCGCTGGAAGAATATGAAGATAAGTGGAAGAAAAATATTACGGCCAAAACGACAGATTTTATCATAGACGAGGAAACAGGCTCTGCCAGGGTGGTGGACAATCAGAAAGCTACAGTCGGCGGCATGATGGTTCAGCGTACGATCAAATATACGAAAAATAATCAGACAATGGCATTTCTGACACTGGAGGATCTTGTCGGGACGCTTGAAATCATTGTCTTTCCGAGAGATTATGAGAAGTATAAGAGATATTTTGAAAATGATGCGCGTATCTTTGTGCAGGGCAGGGTGACGATTGAGGAAGAAAAAAACGGCAAGCTGATCTTAGAGAAGGTATATTCGTTTGATGAAACTCATAAGGAGCTGTGGCTTCAGTTTCCGGATATGGAAAGCTACGCCAAGCAGCAGTCCCGTGTATTTGAAGAACTGCGCACATCAGACGGGCAGGACGACGTGGTCGTCTATATCAAAGACCAGAAGGTCATGAAGCGTCTGGGGCCGAACTGGCGGGTCGGCGCTACTCTGACACTGACACAGTCGCTTTCGGCATTATTTGGACAAAATAATGTAAAAGTTGTGGAAAAGAATGTTGCAAACATGGGGAAAAGATATTAAAATAATAGAGGTTGAGATAAAGTAGAAGAGGGTAGAAGGCAAAAATGATAAAAGTAGGTTACAGATTAGCCCAGTACTCTGCATTTGTGGCCGAAGGCTGAACTGTAACAAAAGTAACAGGCCGGATTGTCTGAGCTGTTACATGAAAAGGGGCAAAAAAGGATAAACAGGAGGATATCGTAAATGGCTAACGAGATTAACACAATCGGAGTACTGACTAGCGGCGGAGATGCGCCGGGCATGAATGCTGCTATTCGCGCAGTAGTTCGGGAAGCAATTTTCAAAGGAAAAAGGGTCATGGGCATTAAGAGAGGATATGCCGGACTTTTGCAGGAAGAAATTTACGAGATGAAAGCAATCGATGTTTCTGAGATTATCCAGCGTGGTGGAACAATACTGCAGACTGCCCGCTGCAGGGAGTTTACGACACCGGAAGGCCAGATGAAGGGTGCCGAAATATGCAGGCAGCATGGAATAGACGGCGTGATCGTAATCGGCGGCGACGGATCATTCCGCGGTGCGCAGAAGCTGGCTTCGTATGGAATCAATACGATCGGTGTTCCAGGTACGATAGATTTAGATATTGCTTGTACAGATTATACGATCGGTTTTGATACGGCGGTAAATACTGCGATGGATGCAATCGATAAAGTACGTGATACCTCGACTTCTCATGAACGCTGCTCTATCATTGAGGTTATGGGCCGCGGAGCTGGTTTTATCGCATTGTGGTGCGGTATCGCGAATGGAGCGGAAAATGTGCTTCTGCCGGAAAAATACGACTATGATGAGCAGGCACTGGTAAACAATATTATTGAAAACCGCAAAAAAGGGAAAAAACATCATATTATTATCAATGCGGAAGGAATCGGTCATTCGATCAGTATGGCAAAGCGTATCGAAGCAGCTACCGGTGTAGAGACGCGGGCTACGATCTTAGGATATATGCAGCGCGGCGGTGCGCCGACAGCCAGAGACCGTATGCAGGCATCTGTGATGGGCGCATACGCGGTAGATATACTGTGTGAAGGCAAGAGTAACCGTATCGTGGGAGAGAGAGACGGAAAGCTGATGGATATAGACATCGATGAAGCGTTGAAAATGGGCAAGTCTGTGGATGATTATGAATATCAGATCTGCGGCAATCTATCAAAATAAGAATTACGTATTGGCTCCGTGTTGGATGGAAGCGGCATGGGTGTGAAATATAACTGTGTTGATACAGGCTGATGCATATGGGATGTGTCAGCTTGTTTTTATGCAATTATCGCCCATTTATTAAATCACCCGTGTCATGCAGCGGGGCGTATGGCTTGAGTGTAAACCAGCGTCCGGTTGGCCAGTATGTAACACATTAACAAATAAAATTCTCTGGCATATAGGACAGTACCTGTTAATATATATCAGAAGGTATCACATGTTTTGAGGACTAAAGGATAGGGAGGGCAATGATTACCAGCATATCAAACCAAAAAGTAAAAGATGTGGTGCGTCTTGCGAAAAAGGCAAGGGAGCGGCTAGAGCAGGGAGTGTTTTTGGCGGAAGGTCTCCGTCTGTATCAGGAAATGCCGAGGGAACGATTAGTCAGTACATTTGTATCAGAATCATTTTTAAGCAGAAAAGAGCATCGGCAGCTTCTGGAGGGAATCGCATACGAAGAGGTCTCTGACGCTGTATTTAAGCAGATGTGTGATACGCAGTCTCCGCAGGGAATTTTAGGCATTGTACATCGCCCGGAATATGAATGGGAGGATCTTATCCAAAGTGAAAAGACGCTTCTGCTGATCCTAGAGGGCATTCAGGATCCGGGAAATCTGGGGACGATGTTCCGAGCCGGAGAGGGCGCCGGTGTGACAGGAATCATTATGGACAAAGGCTGTGTCGATTTATTTGCACCTAAGACGGTGCGTTCTACGATGGGAAGTATCTGCCGTGTGCCATATTATAGAACGAATCATCTTCAGGAAACAATTTGTGAATTGAAGCGGCAGCGGACTATGCTGTATGCTGCGCATTTGAGCGCCGGAAAATATTATGATGAGTTTGATTATCGGGGGAAGACAGCATTTTTAATCGGAAGTGAGGGAAACGGACTGACAGAAGAGACTGCGCATCTGGCAGACGCATATTTAAAGATTCCTATGGGCGGAAAGCTGGAATCACTGAATGCAGCTCTTGCGGCAGGAATATTGATGTATGAGGCGCAGCGCCAGAGAAGGGTGCGATAACAGTTTATATTGGGATTAAATCTTTTGCAGGCAGCAGAAGTGAGCTGAATTGTAATGAGTGTAGTGGAAGCAGATTAAGTAGGAGTTGGATCTTTTGCAGGCAGCAGAAGTGAGCTGAATTGTAATGAGCGCGGTGGAAACAGTTTAAGATGGGATTGGATCTTTTTGGCGGCAGCAGAAGTGGGCGGATTCGTAGTGTATGCGATAACAGCAGTTTATATAAATTATTCCCTGCTGTGCTGCAGCATGAAAGAAAATGGAGAAAATACAAGTGCGAATATGGTTTAAGGAATGGAAAGACAATCACATGATACGTGATCTGGTCGTGTCCAGCGATAATGACGATACGAGGACGCATAAAATTTTTCAGGCATTGGAACAGGCCTGTTATGAATTTGACTTAAGCAAGCCGATCTGGCTGGACGCAAACATAGCAGAATTCAAAAGACATGCGAAAACACGGTTTCGAAGTGATAATTTTGTAGATTCAATAGAATTTGATTATCTGGAGATGCAAGTAATAGAGGAATGATGATATTTATTGTCTAAATATGAAAAAAATATAAAATTCTTTATTTTTTTGTAAAATGTTAACCAAATCGATAAAATGTGATATAATAAGAAGTATATCATTAGCCGCTGAAAGTATGGCAAGATGGATTCATTCGCTTCATATAGGAGGGGTTAATATGGATGCACCACAAAGGCTGAGTGAAGATGTCGAGAGTTGGGAGACAATGATGTTCCTTTATCACTCGGCGATTAAGGAAGTAGGGACGAAGCTTGAGATTTTAAACGATGAATTTCAGCATGTTCATCAGTACAATCCTATTGAGTATATTAAATCAAGGGTGAAGACGCCGGAAAGCATCTGCAAGAAGCTAAAGCGCTATGGCAGAGAAGTGTCAATAGAAAATATGGTCAATTATGTCAACGATATAGCTGGAATCCGAATTGTGTGTTCTTTTACGTCGGACATTTACCGGGTGGCGGATATGATCGGCAGGCAGAATGACCTGACCGTAGTTTCTTTAAAAGATTATATCAGACATCCAAAAGAAAGCGGCTATAAGAGCTATCATATGCTTGTGACTGTACCGGTATTTTTATCTGACCGAGTGGTCAACACAAGAGTGGAGATTCAGATTCGTACGATGGCTATGGATTTCTGGGCAAGTCTGGAGCATAAGATTTATTATAAATTTGAAGGAAATGCACCAGAGTATATCAGCATGGAGCTGCGGGAGTGTTCGGATATTGTATCGCAGCTGGATGCGAAGATGCTGTCTTTGAATAATGCGATTTTAGTGGCGAAAGAAAAACAGGCAAAGTTCCATAGCGCTTAAAAGAGCGTAATGGGGGCTGTCGTATTAAATATAATCTATACAATAATAAAGTAGTCTTTAAGTAAAAAAAGCTGCATATTGTAAGATTATCTTTTATGCGTCAGCCCCTTGTGATTATGGGCTTTTACAAATACGGTCAGGAATCTGGCATATAAAAAGAAAAGCCGTAAATCCTTATAAATAAAGATCTACGACAATTCATAGAGCGATAGACGGGGCTCGAACCCGCGGTCTCGACCTTGGCAAGGTCGCGCGTTACCAACTACGCCACTATCGCATATGTATACCACCCAAATTATATGAAATTCAAAAGCGATAGACGGGGCTCGAACCCGCGGTCTCGACCTTGGCAAGGTCGCGCGTTACCAACTACGCCACTATCGCGAAGCGTTCTCTCGAACACAAGAGATACTATAACGTATTTCGGACGAGATGTCAATAGAAAAATGCAAAAATTTTCAAAGAAATTTCAAACAGTTCAGATAGGATGTTATATATTGGCTGTGCGGACGCTGGGAGAGGGAATCCGTCCGGTCTGCCGGTGTCCGTTCCAGAATACTTAGGGGTTCTTAGCATTCTGGAAAAGTCACAGGAAGACGGGACAGCTCCTCTCACCCGGCGTCCGGGTATCCACAAATGTAACACCCTATCTGAAATGTTGCGAAAAATCCTTATTAAATACATTGATAAAAACAGTTAAATTATGTAAAATGAAAATGTCTACAAAACATAGTCGTTTTAGTTAAGCATATCAGAATTGCAGAATATAGGTTATATCAATGACCTTTCAGAGGAGAAAAGCCAATGAAACTGATTAGTTCCAGCGAAATGTTATTAATGAAATGTATTTGGGATGCGAAAGAATAATTATCCATTCCGCAGCTCATAGAAATGATACATGTTCAGTATGGTAAAGAATATAAACGTACAACAGTTGTCACATTTCTAACACGTTTACAAGAGAAGGGATATGTAAAAACATACCGTAAGGGCAGATTGTCGTATGTATCCGCAGTATGTTCAGAAGAAAAATATAAGGCATCGATTGCAAGTAAATATACACATTCGTGGTTTGTTTCAACTGGCTTATGCCATCAAAAAGGAAGGGGATGAGTAAAATAAAAGATTGCTGTTAGTTATGATTAATACGAATTAAGATTTAACTATTTTTACTATATCAAATGATCTCTCGGAGATTTGAGTAGTCATGTTAGCGAAATTTTGACAATGCCGGATTTAATCGCTGCAATAGGTGATAACGGGGTACATGGATATGTTAAAGATTCCGATTTAAATTGCGATATTGAACCAAAATCACTGGAAGAGGCTATGAATATGAAATATGATAGCTGTAGTATTCCGCTTTATGATAAAAATGGAAAAACGATTATTGATTCATTTACTACAAATGCGGGAACAGTTGATTATGTCGCTGAATAAAATATCATAATCCTGAATTATTCACAGCTGTGCCGTGAAAGTGGCTGAAAGCCACATAG
>CANDMV010000056.1 GCA_947385875.1 uncultured Eubacterium sp.
GACCTGCCAAAAGTATATAACCAGTGGTGTTCGGTAGTCAGATGGGAAAAAGAAACAAGGCCGTTTCTGCGTTCGCGAGAGTTTTTATGGCAGGAGGGTCATACGGCACATGCGACAGCTGAGGAAGCGCAGGAACGTACGGAACA
Source organism: uncultured Eubacterium sp. (assembly GCA_947385875.1). Classification (GTDB taxonomy): domain Bacteria; phylum Bacillota; class Clostridia; order Lachnospirales; family Lachnospiraceae; genus Eubacterium_J. Next base: position 147 of record CANDMV010000056.1, read on the forward strand.
GATGCTGAATGTATATGCGGATTTTTGCGAGGAAGTGCTTGCGATTCCTGTGATTTGCGGTCGCAAGACTGAAAAGGAAAAGTTTGCAGGGGCAGAAGCTACTTATACGATTGAAGCTCTGATGCATGATGGAAAAGCGCTCCAGTCAGGTACGAGCCATAACTTTGGAGATGGCTTTGCAAAGGCATTTGGCATACAATATACTGATCCGAATAATCAGCTGCAGTATGTGCATCAGACTTCATGGGGATTAAGTACACGGATTATAGGTGCGATTATTATGGTGCACGGTGATGATTCCGGACTGGTGCTGCCGCCTAAGATCGCTCCGACGCAGGTAATGATTATACCGATTCAGCAGCAGAAAGAAGGTGTACTCGATAAGGCGAACGAGCTTTATGAATCATTAAAAGGAGATTTCCGCATAAAAGTAGATGCTAGTGAAAAGAGTCCGGGATGGAAGTTCTCTGAGCAGGAAATGCGCGGGATTCCAGTCCGTGTCGAAATCGGGCCTAAAGATATAGAAAAAGGTCAGTGTGTATTAGTACGCCGTGATACGAGAGAAAAATATCAGGTGGCTTTGGAAGAATTATCGCCAAAGCTGGCTGAGCTGCTAGACCAGATTCAGGCAGATTTGTATGAGCGTGCAAAGCAGCACAGGGATTCGCATATATCTGATGCTGTAAATTATGATGAATTTAAGTCTGTTCTGGAAAGCAGGCCGGGATTTATCCGCGGTATGTGGTGCGGCGATCAGGCATGTGAGGATAAAATCAAGGAAGAGACAGCGGCAACTTCGCGTTGTATGCCATTTGAACAGGAGAAGATCTCGGATGTATGTGTCTGCTGTGGAAAACCTGCAAAGAAGCTTGTATTTTGGGGAAAAGCATATTGATTTAAGAATAGAATGCGTAATGAAACAGAGTGAAGTCAGGAGGATGGAAAATAGGAAATACGGTACAGAGTATAAAAACATATCATATCGATCTGCCGGAAAAAGTGCGCTTTATTCTAGACCGGCTGCTTTTGAATGGATATGAGGCATATGCGGTCGGCGGCTGCGTGAGGGACATTCTGCTGGGAAAAGAACCGCAGGACTGGGATATTACTACGTCGGCAAAGCCTATGCAGGTTAAGGCGTTGTTTCCTCATACGATTGATACCGGCCTGCAGCATGGGACGGTTACAGTCATATGCAGGCATGAAGGATTTGAAGTGACGACTTACCGCATTGATGGAGAATATGGGGATGGCAGGCATCCGAATGAAGTGATCTTTACGCCAAATCTATTGGAAGATTTAAAGCGTCGGGATTTTACGATCAATGCGATGGCATATAACGATCAGCATGGACTGGTGGATGAATTTGACGGCGCATCAGACCTCAGGCGCGGCATTGTCCGCTGTGTAGGTAATCCTTCAGACCGTTTTCACGAAGATGCATTGAGGATGCTGAGGGCAGTGCGGTTTTCCGGACAGCTGGGCTTTGCGATTGAAAAGCAGACACAGGAGGCTGTGAAGTCTCTGGCTGGGAATTTGGATAAAATCAGTGCCGAGAGGATTCAGACAGAGCTGGTAAAGCTTGCGACATCTCCGCATCCAGAGCAGATGCGTACGCTGTATGAGCTGGGAATTACGAGAGTGATACTGCCTGAATTCGATCATATGATGGAGACTGAGCAGAACAATCCGCATCACTGTTATACAGTCGGCGAGCATACGATACACGCAATGTGCAATGTCATACCGGATAAAGTGCTGCGGCTGACGATGATGTTTCATGATATAGCAAAGCCGTTATGCCGGACAACAGATGAAAGCGGGCGGGATCATTTTTATGGTCATCCTTTAATGGGTGCCAAGATCGCCAGACAGATTTTTCGTCGCTTAAAGTTTGATCGCGATACGATGGATGCTGTATGCGCGCTTGTGCGTTGGCATGATTATAATCCGGCGCTGACAGAGAAGAAAGTACGCAGGGCAATGATAGAGACTGGAGAAGCGCAGTATCCGTCAGTCTTTGCCGTAAAGCGGGCAGATGTTCTGGCACAGAGCAGCTATAAGCGTCAGGAAAAGCTGGATTATGTAGATGAATATGAAAAAATATATCACAAGATTCTAGAGCAGGGAAATTGTCTAAGCTTAAAGCAGCTGAAAGTGACTGGACGTGACTTAAAGCAGCTGGGTATCAAGCAGGGAAAGCAGATTGGTGATATTTTAAAAATGCTGCTTGAACAGGTAGTCGAGGATCCTGATAGAAATGAACGTGAGTATCTGCTTAAACAGGTGAGACTGTATTTAGATGGGGACAGCTATGAAAAGCCAGAGGCAGAACAGAGCTAAAATCTGATGGAATCAGAAAGAGAACATGATCTTCAGGCATATTTTAACACCTTTCCACATAAGATGAATGGACACGTTAATGCGTGATTGTTCATCTAATTGGAGGGGTGTTATTGTGTATAACCGGACAGAAATTATCGTAGAGGCTTATCCATATGAGTTTATTGATATTCAAAAGGGCAGGGGTGTTTATATATGTCTGGAACAGGGAGGCAGCAAAAAAATTCTAAAGGAATTTTCTGGATCAGCGTCCAAAGCTGAAATGCTGGATTTATTTTTAAAATATATGAAAGACAGCGGTGAAGTTACTGAGCAGATTGTATACACAAAAGACGGGCAGGTACTGTTCATGGACATAGATGAAACACGTTATTACATGCGGACATGGTTTGACGGACGGGAGTGCGATACGCGAAATCGAGAGGATATTTTATGCGCGGTGCGCAGCCTGGCACAGTTTCATCGAACGGCATCAGGATTTGAAGAAATGGTGCCGCAGACAATGTGCAGGGCAGCAGATTTTTTGGAGCAGGAATGTGAGCGTCATACCCGTGAGCTTCATAAAGTGCGAAATTACATAAAAGCAAAGAAGAAAAGGAACGAATTTGAATCTAATTTTTTAAATGAATATGAGCATTATATGAATCAGGCGGAAGAAGCGCTGTATGAGCTGCACAATGTGGCGGAAGAGCCAAAAGGTGAGTTCTTTGGAATCTGTCATGGAGATTATAATCAGCATAATCTGCTGTTTACATCATCGGGGCCTGTGATTATCAATTATGAACGTATCTGCTATGATGCTTATATCAGTGATTTTGCCCATTTTTTCCGTAAAATTATGGAAAAGCATAATTGGAATATCGGGCTTGGCATGGATATGATCAGCGCTTATGATAAAGTTCGCAGGCTGGATTTGTGGGAGCGCAGACAGTTGGATGTGCGTATGTCTTATCCGGAAAAATTTTGGAAGGTAGCAAATCATTACTTTAATTCTAAAAAAAGCTGGGCGAACAGCAGGGATAGTGAGAAGCTGCATAAGATTTGTGCGCAGGAACATGAGAGGACGGAATTTTTAAAGATGCTTCACTTCACATTAAATACGTAGAGTATATTTTTTACTGCCTTGAATACAGCATGAGTATAGATTTTGAAAGAATTAATTTATTCAATATTTCCCTGTTTGTGGAGAATTTATCCCAAATGTATGAGCCGTACCCACAGGGCATGATCTAGCGGGCTGAGCCTTTTAAATTTGGGATGAATATCCGCAGAGCAGGGAGTGCAGATCGCGGAAATGATTTTACAAATACGCTCTGACAAAGGCTGCAGACAACAGCTTCTATGATGGTATAATCACTCGTTTTTATTGTTTTTACTCCGATTTCCTTCTTAATTATTAAAGTTAAAGCTGATCATATAGCCTTTTTAAATGAAAATAATCTAGGTAATCAGTCAGCTGTTTGACACCGTGTTCATGGTATTCATTTCCGGGCTGGTTTTTGTTCTATTACAAACTGTTCACCTAAACAATCTACGATCACATCTGTTCGAAGAGCATCCCTTGTCTGAGCTTCAATATAGTAATTTTCTTAATAATTGGTTTTAAGTACAGCAGGAAGAATTTGCGTCCGTATTTTTCTATAAATGTTTCATCATTTTCGCTGTAGAGATCCCAGTCTGCCCCGGCGAATCGCCGTAAGCTGAAGGTGCCGCTGCGGCTTCGCCGCCTGTGTATCGAGTAGAATGCAGGGCTTCTGACATTCATCCAAAGCCGCCGGCAGACCGTGCAGATTCCCTCTCTCGGCTGTTTCTGACAGGCAGTAAATGAAATCTTCTATCTATAACGGTTATATCAGAGCACAAGTCAAGGTTCTGAGGAAAATTTATCGTTCTCATTTTAAGGCTTATCAAAAGCAGCCGGGTGAGAGGAGCTGTCCCATCTTCCTGTGACGTTGGAAAAGACACAGGAAGATGGGACAGCTTTTCTCACCTAGAGCGTGTTTGAAAAATCATTCCCGCGATCTGCACTCCCCACTTTGCGGATCATTCATCCCAAATTTAATCAACATAGCCCGCTATGCCTCATAAATTTGGGATAAATTCTCCATATCATGCCCTGTGGGTACAAAGTGTGAAGCATATCATGCTCTGTGGGTACATCTCACGGAAAGCATTTTTCAAACACGCTCTAGCGTCCGGGTATTCACAAATGTAACACACTTTCTGAACTGTTCCGGCGGCCAGTTACTTTTCACACCCTGACCAGACACCCGCTGTCTGGTCAGGGCCAAAGAGTGTGGCTTGCCAAGCATCCGGCCCCTGGCCAAGGGCGAACTTCCAATGGGCCGGATGCCGTTACTTTTTACACCACAGCCGCTTCATGGCTGAGGTGTGAAAAGTAACGGCGTCCATTCAATTATTTAATAACATTTTATTTTCCGCATTGCGCAAGGAGATGGTACATGATATAATAAAACAATCAGGCAGAAGCCTGTGAATTTTTATGAAGGAAAGCTGGAGATTTATGAGAAAACGAATGATAGGCATGGTAATTTTGTTGGTGGGAATGCTATTGTGCAGCGCATGTAGCATATCACGTCCCGGTGGTCTTACCGCACGTCGCAGCAAGAAGTCTTCTGCCCCGTCTGTTGCATCAAATACAGCGAAGCAGCAGAATCAGGAAGAAGCGCAGAGCACGGCAGATCTTTCTTTGGCAGATGAGACGGTCTATTTGATAGTAGGGCATGATGTACAAAACTATCAGATTACATTAATGGATGTATCTAATTCCTCCCAGATCTGCTACGAATATACAGACGGCACAGAATTTTTTGACAAATATGGCAATGATACGCCGAGGACAGATTTCAGCGAAGGAAAGCTCGTGATAGTCAAGCGGCGTAACAGCAATGATACATTGGGTGCAATAGCGTTTACGGATGATACATGGTCTTATGAGAATGTGCGTAATTATTCGATTGATGAGATAAAGAATCGGATGGATATTGCAGATACAAGTTATCAGTGTGATCCGTTTATGAAAGTATTTTCGGATGGTGCGGAAATTAGTATCAGCTCGGTAGGGGAGAGCGATATTTTAAATGTTTATGGGATCGGCCGTACAATTTACGCGATTGTAGTAGAGACAGGGCACGGAACACTGGAGCTGACGAACACAGAGCTGTTTGAAGGAGGCTGGGTAAATCTAGGTACGAAGGTCTATGCAAAGGTGACAGAAAATATGACGATGGAGCTGCCGGAAGGAATATATGAGTTTGAAGTTGCCAATGATGGCTACGGGGATTCAGGTGAAGTACTGATTCGGCGTGACAAGACGACAACGATTGATTTAAATGACTTTAAAGGGGAAGGGCCGAAGTTATGCAAGCTGACCTTTCATGTAGGTGTAGACGGTGCGATACTTACGCTTAATGGTAAGAAAATAGACTATTCGAAGCCGATGGAGTTAAGATATGGCGTATATTCGTTAGGGGTTCTGGCAGAGGGATATGATGCATGGACGAAGCAGCTGGTTATCAATTCGCCGAAAGCCAAAGTGGATATTCTGCTGACAGAGGATACAGGAGCGAAAACTGCATCAAATGCGCAGACAGATTCGGATGATGATAGTGAGGAATCAGACGGTTCGAGGTCAGATACGAATAGTTCGGGCAAGGGCAGTTCATCATCGGACGGCAGCACCCAGTTAGCAGGCAGCAGAGCGGGGACAAAGGCTGGTTCAAGGACTGGTTCAAAGGGAAGCAATTCATCAGACAGTTCGAGCGGCAGCAGCCGAAACAGTGTAAACAGCGCTCTTGCAAATGCAGCGCTCGGTTCTTCGCTTGCTAGTATCATTACCGGAGGGGATTCTACGGATTATCTGGATACGTTATCAGATTTGGTAGATTCATTGGATAAGCTGAACAAATCTTCTTCAAATAATACTGATTGACATGGTTTGTTTTGTAACCGTCCAGAAAGTCTAATAAGAAGTCTGGTATTTAAGAATGATGTCCATTGAATGTTTCATAAAAACAGAAATGTGCTGAGTTAATGACTTTTTGAGGTAAAATCAATTTTATTCTGTTACAGTCAGCAGCTGGCCTGAAAATAGCAGCAGTGAAGGCGGTTAATTGTATCGATTATCGTTACAAGCGTCACATCACTAGCTGCTTCAGGCTGAAAGGCTGTCAATTAACTGGAAATATTTGTTATTTCTATTATGTATTTATCGGGTATAATCCTGATGATATAAAAAACAAAAACTAATATATAGAATGGGAGGAAGTAACATGGACTACAAAGAAATGTACCAACAGTGGCTGGACAATCCTTATTTCGACGAGGAGACTAAGGCAGAATTAAAAGCAATCGAAGGAAATGAGAAAGAGATAGAAGATCGCTTTTATATGGATCTGGAATTTGGTACAGCAGGACTGCGCGGTGTGATCGGTGCAGGAACGAACCGCATGAACGTTTACACAGTCAGAAAAGCAACACAGGGACTTGCAAATTATATTAAGTCTGTAAAAGGAGAAGAAAAAGGGGTAGCAATCGCTTACGATTCCAGACATATGTCACCAGAATTTGCAGATGAGGCAGCATTATGCCTTGCAGCAAACGGGATTAAAGCATATGTATTTGAAAGCCTTCGCCCGACACCGGAGTTATCGTATGCAGTACGCAGGCTTGGATGTATTGCAGGCATTAACATTACAGCCAGCCATAATCCGCCAGAATACAATGGATACAAAGTATACTGGGAGGATGGTGCACAGATTACGCCGCCTCATGACAGCGGTATTATGGATGAGGTAAAGAAAGTTACCGATTACGCGACAGTTAAGACAATGCCGCTGGATGAAGCTAGGGCAGCAGGACTTTACCAGACAATCGGCGCTGATATTGATGATCCATATATTGCCGAGCTAAAGAGTCTTGTACTTCATCAGGACAGCATTGATGCAGTAAAGGATAAGCTTACGATTGTATATTCTCCGCTGCATGGAACTGGTAATATTCCAGTCCGCCGTGTATTGAAGGAGCTGGGATTCCAGAATGTACATGTAGTACCACAGCAGGAGCTTCCGGATGGTAATTTCCCGACGGTAAGCTATCCAAATCCAGAAGCAGCAGAAGCATTTGAATTAGGCCTTGCACTTGCAAAAGAAGTCAATGCAGATTTAGTGCTTGCAACAGACCCGGATGCAGACCGTCTTGGCGTATATGTAAAAGATTCTAAGACAGGAGAATATCATACGCTGACTGGAAATATGTCCGGCTGCCTGATTGGCGATTATGTGATCGGTCAGAGAAAAGCAATCAATGGTTCTCTTCCAGAGGACGGAGCATTTATTCGTTCGATTGTATCTACAAATATGGCGGATGCAATCGCAAAATATTATGGCATTCAGCTGGTTGAAGTATTGACCGGATTCAAGTTTATCGGACAGAAAATGCTGGAGTTTGAAAAGACAGGCAAAGGAACTTACCTCTTTGGAATGGAAGAAAGCTACGGCTGTCTGACAGGTACTTATGCAAGAGATAAGGATGCAGTAGTCGCTTCGATGGCATTATGTGAAGCAGCAGCGTACTATATGACGAAAAACATGACGCTCTGGGATGCAATGCTTGAGATGTACGAGCGTTATGGATATTACAAAGACCATGTAGAGTCAATTACATTAAAAGGCATAGAAGGCCTCGCAAAGATCCAGGAAATCATGAATACTCTGCGCGAGAACGCTCCGAAGGAAATCGGAGGTCTGAAAGTGCTTGCTGCAAGAGATTATAAAGCAGACACCATTCAGGATTTTGTAACAGGAGAGACGAAGCCTACCGGCCTGCCAAAATCCAATGTATTGTATTATGAATTGGAAGATGATGCATGGGTATGCGTAAGACCATCCGGTACAGAACCAAAGGTAAAATTCTATATCGGAGTAAAAGGTACTTCTATGGAAGATGCTGACGAAAAATCTGCTTCTTTGGGCAGGAAAGTCTTAGATTTGATACAAAAAATGATCTAATAATATAGTTATAAAGGCCGATCTGTTCTAAAAAGAGGCGTGATATTTGAATTGGTGATCTCATATAGTTTAACTGTTATTGACAGGCTTTGATTTGGTTTACAAGCTTGTTCGAAAACTGTAACAAAACAACTGATTTTAACCTAAAAATGGGCATTTCTTCTTGACAAACAATGGAAAAGTTAGTATAAATATATTCGTAAGTATTTTGGAGATGATAAGTTCCGATTCTTATTAATAACAATATTATATTTATCCACAGGAGGAATAGAAATGAACAAAGCGGAATTAGTTGCAGCGATAGCTGACAAGACCGAATTATCCAAAAGAGACGCAGAATCAGCATTGAAGGCTTTTACGGATGTCGTTGCTGAAGAGCTGAAGAAGGGTGAGAAGATCCAGTTGGTCGGTTTCGGGACTTTTGAAGTGTCTGAGAGAGCTGCCAGAACAGGCAGGAATCCGCAGACAGGCGAAGAGATGACGATTCCAGCATCGAAAGCACCAAAATTCAAAGCAGGAAAGGCTTTAAAAGATTTAGTAAACGAATAAATCGTAATAGTGAAAAGGGGCTGCGCCGTGCAGCTCCTTTTTATCTAATTCATGGCAGTTAGAAAGCGTGTTAAGAGTGCTTTCTAACTGCCGTCTAAGTGAGGTATGAAGATGAGATTGGATAAATTTTTGAAAGTATCCCGTCTGATTAAACGGCGGACAGTTGCAAATGAAGCGTGTGACGCGGGAAGGGTCATGGTAAATGGCAAACCGGCGAAAGCATCTGTGAAGGTGAAGGTCGGAGATATTATTGAAGTATTGTTCGGCACAAAAGCTGTAAAGGTCAGGGTGCTGGACATTCAGGATACAACGAAAAAAGAACAGGCAAAAGAGCTGTTTGAATATTTGTAGGGGATGTTTGTGGCCTCCCGGACGCTGGGAGAGGGAATCTGCCCGGTCTGCCTGCGTCCGTTCCAGAATGCAAGAAGCCCTAAGTATTCTGCATTTACGCTGTGGTACCGGACGGGCGCGGCACCTAGTCCGCCCTGACCGAAGGTCAGCAGCTAAAGGTGCCGCTTCGGCTTCGCCGTCTGTTTTACGAGCAGAATACTAAGGGCTTCCAGCATTCTTCCAAAGCCGCTGTCAGACCGGGCAGATTCCCTTTCCTAGCTGTTTATGGAAAGCTTTACATAGATGTTTCTGCTTCTATTTCATTACTTTGAAAATTCCTAGTGCAGGATTTATCTTCCAAACTTTACAGCTTTATTATTGTAGTGCTGCTTTCATCGTGGTGCTGTTTTCATTGTAGTGCTTACGAAAAACAGCCGGGTATCCATAATGTAACAGCCCAGCCAAATATTTGTAATATATCATTAGGCTCGTTCATATACTCTATTAGTACAGCATAAGAAACAGTCCGCAGCAGCCGGCGTGTCTGAACTGTTGCTGCATAGGACAAGAATGGAGGAAGAGGATATGGATGAGAGAATGGACAAAAATCAGTCGAAAGCGCATAAAATCCTGCTCTCAAATCGAAAAACAGCAGCATTTACGGGGATTTTGGATGTGCTTTCTTTTGATGTATCGGAAATATTGCTGGAGACGGAGCAGGGGATGCTTCTTATCAAAGGGAATGACCTGCATGTGAACCGTCTGACGCTGGAAAAGGGTGAGGTAGACGTAGAGGGAAGGATTGACAGTTTATCTTATTCGGATGCAGGCGGCAAAAAAACGGCAGAAAGCCTGTTAGGAAGAATTTTCCGATGAATACAGTAAGTGAGAGCATTTTCCGTGAGCTGGATTTTTTTGTAGTTTCTTTTATACTTGGGATTGTGCTGGTACTTGCATATGACTGCCTGCGGATTTTCCGCAGACTGATTCGGCATGGAACAGCATGGTTGGCCATAGAAGATCTTTGTTACTGGATTATCACGGCGTTTGTCATATTTGCCATGCTGTACCAGAAGAATGACGGACTGATCCGGGGATTTTCCATCGGCGGCATTGTAATAGGGATGCTTTTGTATAATCAGCTCATCAGCCGCTATATTGTGCGGTACATTACACTCTTCCTGGAAAAGATCATACATATGGTGCAGAAAATATGCAGGTTCGTTTTCTCTCCTTTTTGCAGGGCTGCAAAGATCATGTCAGTAAAAGGAACAGCAGCAGTCAACAAAGGAAGGAAAATAAAAAAATATTTTAAGAAGCGATTGAAAAATATGAAAAATGAGATTAAAATAGGGGTGTCCAAAAAATAGCCGCAGCAGATGCTGCAGAAATAGAGAGGTTTTCATGAAACGCAGATATAGCAGCAGTAAGACGAATAAAAGCGGGAAAATGTGTATTACAATCATTGTTTTGGCAATGATCGGAGTCATGTCTGTGCAGATTGTGAATCTTTACAAAAAGGACCAGCAGTATATCGCTCAGGAAAAGAGTCTGATAGAGCAAAAGGAAGCAGAGCTGGCGCGCCAGAAAGAATTGGAAGAGTATGAGGCTTATATGCAGACACAGGAGTACATAGAGGATACTGCTAAGAGCAAGCTGGGGCTTGTGTACAAAGATGAGATCATATTTAAGGAACGCTGAGAGGGTATAGATATGGATCTCTAAAGCATTCTATATGCACAGGACACCGAAGATCGTGATGGGGGCACACACTTTAAATCAGGGGCTGTCGTACTAAGCAAAAAGTATTCAAGATATAGTTTTAATAACGATAAACTGCTATACCTTGCGATATTTTTCTTAGTGTGGCAGTCTCTTTTTGGATTTTTATTCTTAAAACACTTGAATTGCTTAGAATCGACTAAAAAACAGATTTGAAAGGAAAAAAACACGAACAAAAATATAAAAACGGAACATGGTTTGACAAAGATTGCACCAGACTCTTTTTATAATGGCTGTCATATGTCGCTGTCTCAAATTTGGCAGTGGATTCGGTAACGGGTTGTTTGTCTGCGCGACGGACAGGCTTCCTGAAATCAGAGGATTGGAGGATTGTATAATCGTATGAAGAGGCTGAGTGTAAAACAGGTAATTTTATACGTAGGAGGAATACTGCTGTGCAAGGTATCGTGGATGGGATGTTTTCCTTTGATACCGGCTTATTTTACTGCTGTGTGTTTAGAAGATGCTGCACGGGGGATGCTGGCTTTGTCTATGCTGATTGGCATTATTTTGTTTGTTCCGATTACGGCAGCGGTTAAATATCTGATGACGATGACTGTGATTTTTATAACGGTGAAAATGTTTGAATGGGTGGAAGGGCGATGCACGGTTCTTTGTGCGGCATCGGCGGCATCGATTGCGACGTTTATGATGTCTTTGTCAGGAGAACTGCTGAATATGAGGGATACGGCAGGAATGATTGTAAATGTGATAGAGGCTGTATTTGTATTTTCGACAATCATGCTGGGCACGAGGTTTGTTGATTTTTTCATGCAGCTGAGTGTGCTGCCGCAAAAACAGGAGGAAGGACATTATCATGAGACGAGGCTGGGAAATTACGCGGATTCGTTCAGCGGGCTGTCTAAAATATTTTCCCAGATGAATACAGTGAAGAAGGAATTGTCTGCAGAGCAGATGGGGAGAATTCAAAATGAGCTGACGGGCAGCCTGTGTGTGAATTGTAATCAATGTGTATTGTGCTGGGATAAGGACAAAAGCCCGATGCATTCCTATCTGGCATACATGCTTCAATCGCTGCAGCGCACAGGTGAGCCGGATCAGGAAATCGTAGTACAGATGCAGGAATACTGCCCGTATACGGATGCAGTGATACAAGAAGGAATGCGTATTTTTGAAAAAGCAAGGCTGAATCTGGCATGGTATAACAGGCTGTTGGAAAACAGGGAGATTATTGCACAGCAGCTGGATGCGATGGCGTATATTATGGAAGACTGCGCGAATGAAATGACTGATATTACGCAGGAGCGGCGGCAGTTTCTGGCAGAAGTGAAATATCGGGCAAGAGAGCGCGGCGTGATCGTGTCAAAACCTCGTTTATACGAAAATAAGGATAAGCGGTGGCAGCTGGCCTGTGAAGCGTATACGAAAAATGGCGGATGTATCAGTATGAAAGAACTGACAAGAGCTGTGTCCGCAGGGCTGGAGAGGGATATGCGCCCGCATAGGGATGAGCGGGCAATGGTCAGCTCACAGGGAGCATCGGTTCTGTTTGAAGAAGATACATGCTTTCATGAGACACATGCAGTAGTGCGCAGGGTAAAGGACGGCGGCAGCGTGTCGGGGGATAACTATTCTTTTTTAGAGATGGACAACGGGCAGCTTGCGATGATACTGTCTGACGGCATGGGCTCTGGGAGCATGGCATGTAAAGAAAGCGAATTGGTGCTGGAGCTGCTGGAAAAATTTCTGGGGGCAGGTTTTTCGAAAGAAACGGCGTTAAAAATGATGAATTCCGCGATGGTGATTCGTGGAGAAGACGATTTGTATTCGACGGTAGATATATGCTCCTTAGATTTGTATACGGGGTGCTGCGATATGTATAAAATAGGGGCTTCGACAACGTTTATCAAGCATAGGGATTTTGTAGAACGGATTGTGTCCAGCTCGCTGCCGGTAGGAGTTACGCATCGGATGGAGATTATGAATACAAAAAAACAGCTGGAAGATGGTGATTTCCTTGTTATGGTATCCGATGGTGTGCTAGAATATCTTCAGGGTGAGGATCCGGATCTTGCGATGTGTGAAATATTAAAGCAGGCGGCGTTTCAGCATCCGGGGCAGATGGCGGATGCTGTCATGGATGAAGTGCTAAGCCGGACAGGAGGTATTGTGGCGGATGATATGACGATTATGGTATGCGCTGTGTGGAGAAAATAAGAATGTATGTGGAAAATAGTGAAGATTGATTTCAGTGAAATTCTGGAATTAAATCTATTAGAGGAGCTTATATGATACGAAAGATAGAATCTTATGAACCTGTTAGAGGAGCTTGTATGATACGAAAGATAGAATCTTATATTAGAAAATATCATATGATAGAAGCGGGAGATCATGTGATAGCAGGAGTATCGGGCGGAGCAGATTCGATCTGTATGCTTCGAGTGCTGCTGGCGCTTAGAGAACCGTTTGGACATACTGTATCAGTTGTCCATGTAGAGCATGGAATACGTGGGGAAGACAGCCTTAAGGATGCAGAGTTTGTTAGAAATTTTTGCAGAGATCATGGAATAGGGTGTCTTGTATGCCATGTGAAAGTGCCGCAGTACGCTGATGCGCACGGCATGAGTGAAGAGGAAGCCGGCAGGCATCTGCGGTATGCAGCGTTTGAAGAGGAAAAGAAAAAATATCCCAATCGAAGCGTGAAGATTGCAGTGGCGCATAATATGGGCGATCATGCGGAGACCATGCTGTTTCATCTGGTTCGCGGAACGGGTATCAGCGGACTTTTGGGCATTGCGCCTGTACGTGGTGATCTTATTCGCCCGCTGCTTGAAGTCGGCAGGAATGAGATTGAAAAATATCTGACGCAGATGGGGCAGGATTATTGTATCGATGTCACAAATGAGTCAGATCTATACAGCAGGAATCAAATCCGGCACAATGTGCTGCCGTCTTTAAGGCAGGTGAATGAGAAGGCGGATGAACATATGTATCTGGCAGCGGAGCAGCTGCGGGAAATTGATGATTATATCAGACGACAGGCGGCTGCACTGGAAGATAAAGCATGTGTGATGGAAGAATGGCACAGGACTGGGAAAATAAATGCGAAGCCGGAGAATATGGAAGAAAAAGCATATGTGCTAGAACGGCAATCTGCATCAGGAACAATAAGTAAAATGCCTGAAAATGCAGAGGGAGAAGCGTCAAATGCACAAATTGTCAGTGTGACCATAAAAAAAGAAATTTTTGAGTCTGCGGAGCCGGTGCTTCAGAAAGAAATGCTGCATCATCTGCTTTCACGTCTTGCCTGCAGCAGCAGGGATATTTCCAGAGAGCATGTCAGTCTGGTAAGACAGCTTTTTGCAAAGCAGAATGGCAGGCAGGTGCAGCTTCCTTATGGGCTGATAGCAGTACGCACATATGAAGGAGTGAAGATATGCCACGACCAGGAAGAACAGAGCGGTAAAAGCCGGGAAAGCTGGGATAGAATCAAAGATCAGTTTTCTTTTCGGCTGTTAGAAAAATTTTCTATTGATATTACAAAAATTTCCAAAAAAAAGTATACTAAATGCTTTGATTATGATAAAATAAAAGTTGGATTTTGTGTAAGAAGCAGACAGCCGGGGGATTATCTGGTAGTGAATGCTTCTGGAGACCGACAGAAGTTAAAGAAGTATCTGGTGAATGAGAAGATTCCTGTAAAAGAACGGGAGCAGCTCATGCTGTTGGCCGATGGGGCACATATTATGTGGGTGGTAGGACACCGTATCAGCAGCTATTATAAAGTTGATGAACATACCAAGAGGATACTGGAGGTTACATTCTACGGAGGAGAAGAAGATGAATGAGCAGATCCATGTCATGTATTCAGAACAAGAAGTAGATGCGAGAATTGCTGAATTAGGAAGGCAGATCAGTGAGGATTTTAAGGGAGAAGAAATCCTAGCTGTGGGGATTCTCCGCGGGGGCGTGTACTTTTGTACAGAGCTGACGAAAAGGATCACTGTGCCGGTTGTATTGGATTTTATTGAAGCGTCCAGTTATGGGGCGGGCACGCAGTCCAGCGGGACAGTCAGGATTACGAAGGACTTGATCGAAGACATAGAGGGGAAAAATGTCTTAGTAGTAGAGGATATTATCGATTCCGGCAGAACGCTGAGCCTGTTATTGGAAAATTTGAAAACAAGAAATCCAAAGAGCCTGAAGCTGTGTACGCTTTTGGATAAGCCGGACCGGCGTGTGGTCGAGGTATCTGTAGATTATAATGGGTTTCAGATACCAGACCAGTTTGTGGTAGGATATGGGATGGATTATGCGCAGAAATACAGAAATCTTCCTTATATTGGAGTTGTAGAATTGGAGTAGAAGGAGGTTGTGATTTGAGAAAGGGTTATCGTGGTTTTATCCTATATGTCGTCCTTGTGTTAACAGTGGTAGGCATATGGTATTTTTTGAGTGAGACGACAATTACAGCGGATACGTATACGTATCGTCAGTTCCAGACGGATTTGGAGGAAGGGAATGTCGCTTCGGTTGTGATCGAGCAGAACGCGGAGACGCCGACAGGAACGCTGATCGTCATATTGAACAATGATACCGATAAGCATGAAGTCGTAGTATCCGATGTCAATGCTGAGCAGGAATATCTGAAAGAAAAAGAGTTTTATAATTATCTGGTAAAAAATATCCCTCATGAAAGCTGGCTGTCTACGTGGCTTCCATATCTGATTATTTTTGGAGCTATGTTTATATTGTTTATTATTATGAATAATATTAATCAGTCAGCAGGAGGAGGCGGCAATCCCAAAATGATGAACTTTGGCAAGAGCCGCGCCAGAATGTATACGGACGAAAATAAGACCGTTAATTTTTCTAAAGTAGCAGGATTAAAAGAAGAAAAAGAGGAGCTGGAAGAAATCGTGGATTTCTTGAGTGCTCCAGCAAAATATACAAAGCTTGGAGCCAGAATACCAAAAGGTGTTCTGTTGGTAGGCCCTCCGGGAACTGGCAAGACGCTTTTGGCAAAAGCTGTAGCAGGGGAAGCGGGTGTTCCGTTTTTCAGTATTTCCGGGTCTGATTTTGTGGAAATGTTTGTCGGTGTCGGCGCGTCCCGTGTGCGAGATTTATTTGAAGACGCAAAGAAAAACGCACCATGTATCGTATTTATCGATGAGATTGACGCGGTAGCCAGACGGCGCGGCACTGGTATGGGCGGCGGTCATGATGAACGTGAGCAGACACTCAACCAGATGCTGGTAGAGATGGATGGCTTTGGCGTGAACGAAGGGATTATCGTTATGGCGGCTACAAACCGTGTAGATATTCTGGATCCTGCAATCATGCGTCCGGGCCGTTTTGACCGTAAAGTGCATGTGGGCAGGCCGGATGTAGGAGGACGTGAAGAAATACTGCATGTACATGCCATGAATAAGCCGCTGGGCGATGATGTGGATTTAAAACAGATTGCGCAGACGACTGCCGGCTTTACAGGTGCAGATTTAGAGAATCTGTTAAATGAAGCAGCAATTCGTGCGGCAAAAGCAGACCAGGCATATATCCGTCTGGATGATGTAAGAAATTCTTTCGTAAAGGTAGGCATTGGTTCAGAGAAAAAGAGCCGCATTATCAGCGAAAAGGAAAAGAAGATTACAGCGTTCCACGAAGCAGGCCATGCGATTTTGTTTCATGTGCTGCCAGATGTAGGGCCGGTTTATTCAGTGTCGATTATTCCGACCGGCGGCGGTGCAGCTGGCTATACAATGCCGCTTCCGGAAAAAGACGAGATGTTCAATACAAAGGGCAGGATGCTGCAGGAAATCGTCGTAGATTTAGGAGGGCGTGTTGCGGAAGAGCTGATCTTTGATGATATTACTACGGGCGCGTCTCAGGACATTAAGCAGGCTACTGCTATGGCAAAGGCTATGGTTACAAAATATGGCATGTCTGAGAATCTTGGGCTTATTTGTTATGACGAAGATGACAACGAAGTATTTATCGGCAGAGACCTGGCGCATACAAAGGGCTATGGGGAGAACGTAGCTACTTTAATCGATCAGGAAGTAAAGCGGATTATTGATGAATGTTATATAAAGGCGAAAGAAATTATCCATGAGTATGAGCAGGTACTGCATAGGTGTGCAGATCTGCTGCTTGAAAAGGAAAAGATCAGCAGAGAAGAGTTTGAGGCATTATTCTCAGACAAGAGGGAGCTGCCGGTGACAGAGCTGTCATGAATGTTTCTTTAGAGAAAGTGTCTGGATAGGTTCCATACTAATACCTAGCAAAGCAAGGCCGGTCTTTTGATACCCTTCAGCTTGCGGCGGGGTCGTTCATTGAGATTTTTGGGGAAATCTGTGCAATATTTTTATGCATTTGAAAAGGTATGAAAAAGCAGATGTGCAAATTATACAAAAATAAGCGAGAAAATTTGTTAAGTTTGTGCACACTTATTTGCGAAAAGGTGGTACTATAATTAATGTAAAAACCCCCCAATACATTATATAGTTTTTGCTATACCCCATAGTAAAAATACCTTCTCCTAAAAAAGACAGCGTAAGCTGTCTTTTTTTGCATTTATTTTAACTGTGCTATGGATTATTTTGGAAATATGGTCTATACTAGTGAGTAAGAGTCTCTCAACGTCTATACTACTTAAAAGTCGGAACTTGGAAAAGACTCTGGTTCATAAGGGCAGCAGGACAAATGATTTAAACTGTTATGAGAAAATGCTAGAAGTGGAGTAATAAGAATGGAAAATAAATCAATCTACGAATTAAACAGAATACAGCGGTATATGATGCAGATGCGTCCGGTGTTATATAAACAGATCTTATTTAGTGATGGGACGGCTGACTATAGGCAGCCGCCGGAGCCGGAAGCAGGGGAAGACGTGACCATTCGTTTTCGGACAAAAAAGGATAATGTAGACGCTGTGTTTTTATGCACTGACGAGCAGAAATATCTTATGGAAAAAGTAGAGTCATGTGAAAATTTTGATTATTATGCCTATACAGTAACGATGTCAGAACAGACATTTTCTTATTATTTTGAAGTGGCAGACGGTATGCTGACATTGTTTTACGATGATTATGGCCCGGCCAGAGAATTGCGGCCGGAATATTATTTTCGAATTGTTCCGGGATTTTCTACGCCTGATTGGGCAAAAGGCGCGGTGATGTATCAGATTTTAGTAGACCGTTTTTATAATGGAGACCCGGACAATGACGTGGAGACAGACGAATATTTTTATATCCGAACGACAAGCAGGAAGGTAGAGAATTGGGATAAGGTGCCGGAGAATTTCAGCGTAGCAGAGTTCTACGGGGGTGATCTGGAGGGTGTTCGAAAGAAGCTGGATTATCTGCAGAATCTGGGGATTGAGGTTATCTATTTTAACCCGTTATTTGTGTCTCCATCCAATCATAAATATGATATTCAGGATTATGATTATATTGATCCGCATTACGGAAAGATAGTTGTAGACGGCGGTCAGCTGCTTAAGAATGGAAGTACGGATAATCGGCAGGCAGAGCGCTATATTAAGCGTGTGACAGATAAGCGTAATCTGGAAGCAAGCAATCAGCTGTTTGCCGAGCTGGTAGAAGAAATCCACAGCCGGGGCATGAGGGTCATCATGGATGGCGTGTTTAACCACTGCGGCTCTTTTAATAAATGGATGGACCGTGAGGAAATCTACAGCTCGCAGGAAGGTTATGAAGCGGGGGCTTATGTATCGGGTGAAAGTCCATATAGAGAGTATTTTAAGTTCCGTGATCAGAACGCTTGGCCAAAGAATGGAACGTATGAAGGCTGGTGGGCGCATGATACGCTGCCAAAGCTGAATTATGAAGATTCCAAAGAATTATATGAATATATTCTGGAAATCGGCAGGAAATGGGTATCACCGCCTTTTAATGCAGATGGATGGCGTCTGGATGTGGCGGCAGATCTTGGGTATAGTGAAGTGTTTAATCATCAGTTTTGGCGGGATTTTCGAGCGGCAGTAAAATCAGCAAATCCGAACGCGATTATACTGGCAGAGCATTATGGAGATCCAAAGAGCTGGCTGGCTGGTGACCAGTGGGATACGATTATGAATTATGATGCGTTTATGGAGCCTGTGACATGGTTTTTGACCGGAATGGAAAAACATAGTGACAGCTTCGAGAGCAGCACACTGGGCAATATTATGAACTTTGAAGGATCTATGAACCATTATATGACCAGCTTCCTGACGCCGTCGCTGTACTGCTCGATGAATCAATTATCGAATCATGACCATTCCCGGTTTTTGACGCGGACGAATCGGAGGATTGGACGTATTGATACACTTGGCCCGAAAGCGGCTTCTGAAGGCATTAACAAAGGTATTTTCCGTGAAGCGGTTGTGATTCAGATGACATGGCCGGGAGCGCCGACATTATATTATGGGGATGAAGCAGGAGTCTGTGGCTTTACAGACCCGGATAACCGGCGTACCTATCCGTGGGGCAAAGAAGACCGTGAGCTGATTTCATTTCATAAAGAAATTATCAGGATTCATAAGGAACATCAGGCGCTTCGGACTGGTTCGGTAAAATTTTTACAGGGCGAATATAATCTGCTGTGCTATGCGAGATTTAACCGCAAGGAACAGCTGGTGATTTTAATTAATAATGATGAGAAATCCAGAGACGTGGATGTGTCTGTGTGGGCGGCGGGTATTCCTCTGTCTGCGCAGCTGGAACAGCTTATTTTTACAAATGAGACCGGATATTCTGTCGTGCCGGTGGCATATACGGTCAGTGAAGGGCGGCTGATTATGATGCTGCCGAAACATTCGGCAGTGGTGCTGCTTCGTAAGTGATGAATGGCCGGAGGGGTGCTGCTGATGATGCCGCCAGAGCATTCGGCAGTGGTGCTGCTTCATAAGTGATGAATGGCCGGAAGGTGGCTGCTGATGATGCCGCCAGAGCATTCGGCTGTTATGTTGCTGATAAGGGAAAAAGCTTTCCAAATTCATTAGCGTTCGCGGGCATATACGGGCAATAGCTTAGGCAACTCATATCGTTCGAGAGTATAATTGTTTTGAAGTAGCTGATAAAATATATAGATATTGTTATAAGAGAGTTGGAGGATGTTGGACTGATTAGATGAAAAATGCAATGCTTGGTCAGCAGAAAACTCTGTATGCAATAACAAATAAATATTGAAGAATTAATAGGGTTGTCACACTAAGAAAAATACACTAGAGCGTGTTTAAAAAATGCTTTTCGTGAGGTGTGCTTCCCAGTTTGTGGAGAATCTATCCCAAATTTATGAGTCGTAGCGGGCAGCGCCTCTTAAATTTGGGATAAATTATCTGCAAATTTGGGAGTGAAGATCACGGGAATGATTTTACAAACACGCCCTAGTTTTAATTACGCTCTTGTGTTTTATGTTACTGTATCTTGTATGTATTTTAGTTAGTGCGACAGCCTTTTTTGTGTGTAAGTCAGCTATATTGTGATTTAAAAATTTATTTATTGGGTGCAACAGTATCAGGAAAAATTCACACTATATAAATGTACAGAAAAACATATATGTGAAAATATACTCATGAGCGAAATTTTTATATAAATTTTGAAAGAAGCGTTCGTGAGTCGGTGGCACCGGGGGAATTTTTGTTCGTCAGTTTAAATAATTGGTCTTTGATAGTCATGATCTTGCCGGATATTTATTTTTGACGTACTTAGGAGGCAGGAATGGATAATTATCTTGAAATGGTAAGGAGGGCAAAGCGTGGGAATACGGATGCCTTTGCTAGTCTGTATCAAGAGATTTATGAAGATTTATATCGGTTTGCAGTTTATATCCTTAAAAACCCGACAGATGCGCAGGATATGGTCAGCGAGACGGTTGTGGATGCGTTTGCGGCAATACGCAGACTCAGGGCAGAAGAAGCGTTTAAAGGATGGATTTTTCGTATTTTGTCTAATAAATGCAGATCAAAATTAAAAGAGTATGCAAATAAGACAGTGGAATGGTCTGAAGCTTTATCGGAACAAATTGCTATGGCTGATGCAGAAGACGAGAATCGGGCTGCAGAGCATGTACAAGTACGAATGCTGTTCTGGGAGCTGCAGCCGGAAGACCGCATGATTATTGCCATGCATTTATTTGCAGGATACACAAGCAGAGAAATTGCGGAACAGTTACATATGAATGAGAATACAGTCCGTTCGAGAGAAAGCCGGGCACTGAAGAAAATGAAGAAGAGTCTGGATCAGGGATAAGAAGGATGCTGTAGTCAGGGCGAAGATAGAATAAGGTCAGGAGGGAACAGTTATGGGTAATAAGAATCAGTCTGTAGTGAATAAGATAGAAAATCATGAGAAAGCAGAAAATGAGAAAGAAAAACAGGAGAGAAAAAAAGCAGTAAATGAGGAAGGATATCATGAAAATCATCCGGCAGAAGATGGCAGTATCAATAATAAAGCATATGATGAAGAGGAGATGTTAAAAAAAATTGCGGAATCAGCACGAGATCTAAAAGCACCGGATGCATTAAAGCCAGATGGGATGATAAGCAGGCTGAAAAGAGGACGTAATAGAAAGAGAAGATCTTTGAAAATGGCAGCAGCTGCAGCATGTTTATGCCTCTGTTTTGGGGGAGGCAGTCTTGCTATGAGAGCTACGAATATTGGTCTGGAAGAAAACCAAAAAGCTTTATCTGGAATCGACTTTAGTCAGTCTCAGTCTGGCCGGCAAAAGGCTGTTGAAGATACAGCAGATGAGGCATCTGTCATTGAGAAAGAGACAGATGAGATGGCTATAGTAACGGATGATTCTGATTCAGAGGATCAGGCAGAAGTGGAAGCTCCGTTAAAAAAAATCGGTAAAATGTATACGCTGGCTTCTGATTATGGAGAAGTGTATGATGTGGTAAAGAAATCTTCCGATTTGTATCGTGTGTACCGTAATTCGCGCCTGAAAGAAGAGGAGAAGCAAGCGCTAGGTATCGTAAATATAGGCGCGGCCACTGAGGATATGGATGTAAGCAGCAGCTCGATGGCAGGAAAGGATTCTGAATCAGACAGCATTGATTATTCAGGTACAAATCTTCAGGTAGAAGGTGTGGATGAAAGTGATATTGTCAAGACAGATGGCAGATATATTTATGTAGTGCAGAAAGACTGTGTGCAGGTCATTGATATACAAAATAAAGTACCAAAGGCAGCGGCCAAGATTATGCCGGATGTGAACGAGGATACAGATCAGATCTGTGAGATGTATGTAGCAGATCAGGTACTGACGCTTATTCTTCAGACGGAAAAAGTGTCTATGCAGGAGAAGCAGAGGAGCTTAGACTCAAAAGCGGTCAGCAAGACGGAAGAAAGTAAAGAAGATATAGAAGGTGAGACTCGTGTTTTGACAGATAATGGAGAAGAAGTGATTGTGCCCGAAACGAATGTAGAAGATTTAGCAGGAGACCAGGTTTATACAGATGCATATTATATGGATGTGCGGGCAATTACAAAAGTGATGACCTATGATATCACAGATCCGGAAAATGCAGTTCTGCTCGATACAACGACACAGGATGGATGGTACGATACTTCCCGGAAAATAGACAGCTGCTTATATCTGTTTACAAATAAATCCCTATATATAGATAGCAGTATGCTGCGCAAGCGGGCATTGGAAGATGGTTCTGTCGGCAGATGGCTGCCGTGCATCAATGAAAAAGCGGTCAGTGCAGACTGTATCTATCTGCCGAAAGAAGGAAACCGAGGTTTTATTATGTCATCCATAGATCTGGCCGATCATAATAAAATATTAGATACAAAGCTTGTGGTAGATAATCATCCTCAGCTGTATGTCAGCCGCAATTCGGTCTATTTGTATCAGACAGATTATATAAATGAGACAGAGAAGACTAGGATCGCACGGTTTGAACTGGAAAATGGCAGGATACGGGCAAAAGCGGCAGCTTCTGTCAAAGGAGAGATCACGGATACATTTGCAATACATGAAAATGGAAATTATCTGCAGGTGCTTACTTCCTTAACGAGTTCGGAGCCTTGGGAAAACCGTGTCTATGTGCTGGACGAAAATATGGAAAAGATCGGGAAATTGACCGGACTTGCAGAAGGAGAAATGATTTATTCAGCAAGGTTTGTCGGAACGACGGGATATTTTGTAACTTATCGAAATACGGATCCTTTATTTACAGTAGATTTTTCTAATCCTAGGGATCCCCAAATCATTGGAGAATTAAAAGTAACAGGGTATTCGGAATATCTGCATTTTTGGGATGATAACAGGCTGCTTGGAATTGGTTATGAAACGGACCCAGTCAGCGGCAATACGATCGGTGTCAAGCTTTCCATGTTCGATATTTCAAATCCGAAGAAGGTGACCGAAGAGGCGAAGGTCGTTTTAAGCGGAGCCGATGAATGCGAGGCCATGCATAATTATAAATGTGCATTAGTTAACAACCAGAAAAATATCATTGCATTTACAACAGAAAAATATAGAGAAGGTTATCAGGAGCACTATCGTGTATTTTCTTATCAGGATGGCAAATTTGTCAATCGGCTGGAATATTCTATTGATGGAAGCAAAGGATATGACAGTCTACAGTGGCGAAGCGTGTATTCTGGAGAGATTCTATATCTGGCAGGTGAAAAGAAAATCATTGCGTTTGATATGGAAAATGGATGGAAGAAGATAGGTAAGGAGAAGTATTAAAAGTTAATGCATTGAATCTGGGAAATGGATGGAGGAAGATAGGCAGGGAGAAATATGAAAAGTCAATGCATTGAATGTGGGAAATGGATGGAGGAAGACAGGTAAGGAGATATATAAAAGTCATATATATTAAAACTGGAAAATGGTCGGATGAAAATTGGTAAAGTAAATATTAATTTTATCCTAAAATTTTATGAAAGTCTCATTAAATATAAATGAATTAGGTTGCATTTTGACAAAAAGATAGTAGAATCGAGTTAGTATTACTGTGAAAGTCCCGTCACGAAACGATTTAGACCGAGGTGTACCTATAGGGAACGATGTTCGTATGCGCTTATGGCTTTCATTTCTTGGAGATGCGCAAAACGCGCATGTAGGTTAACTTGCAAATTTTAATGGGAGGTTCATTCTAATGAAATCAAGCCGGAAGAACCAGCTTAGTTATCTTTTTTTCATCCTGCTTGCAGTACTTGCTTTTTATACTGTCTTTCAAGACAATGATATGGGGATGATAGCAGCGTCTCTAAAAAATATGAAGCTGCCGTATCTGCTTCTGGCGGCAGCTGTGGCGCTTATATTTACGATGATGGAAGGAGTTATGATCTGGTATCTGCTGAGAGGACTGCAGGGAAAGGCAGAAATTATGCCGTGTATCAGATATTCTTTCATAGGATTTTTGTATTCTGGAATTACACCTTCTGCAACCGGAGGACAGCCGATGCAGCTCTATCATATGAACCGCGACGGCAACAGCCTGTCTGCCAGTACAGTTGTGCTGATGACAGTGGCTCTGGTATATAAGCTGGTGTTAGTTTTGATGGGGCTTTGGATGGTTTTGTTCCGATTTTCTATATTAAAGGAAAATCTGGGCAGTTATCTGAATTTATTTTATCTTGGGATGTTTTTAAATACAGCTTTGGTAGCGGTGCTGCTCATTGTAATGATCTTTCCAAAAACTGCCAGATCAATAATTATCACAGTGGAAAGCCTGTTGGTTAAGATTCGTGTATTAAAAAAATCAGACGAACGTATTCGCACGATAGACAGGTTTATTCAAAGCTATCAGAATGCAGTATTATTTTTGATACATAATAAAATTCAGGTAGCAGTTGTGATTTTTGCGACATTTATACAGAGATGTCTGGTATTCATACTTCCGTATATTGTGTACTGTGGATTTGGGCTGTCAGGTGTGAAGCCGATGACCATCTTTATGGTGCAGATGTCGATTTATCTGGCAGTGGATATGCTGCCGCTGCCGGGAGCACAGGGAATTACAGAATTAATGTATCGGCGAGTATTCCGCGATATATTTACGGTGAAATATGTTGTTCCGTCTATGTGTGTCTCTAGGGGGATTAGTTTTTATTTCCTGCTGTTTTTTAGTATAGCGGTGTGTGTGATTCATCATGTGAGGTTTCGGATGAAAAAAAATTAAGAGAGGATTTTCTCTGCTGCCTGTTTCATTAGCAGCCGCTTGGATATGAGATCGAATAGGGCATGGCAGGCAGTATTTAAACTTTATTGCAGAACCGGTATGTGTGTCAGAAACAGTTCAGACAAGCTGAACTGTTATATGCAAAAATCCATTTAAAATCGCTTTGCAATGGGATTTTGCACGCCTGAATCATTTTTTTACGTCCTGCACAGTAAATGTGCAGGACGTACTGAACTGTTACCGAACTGTACGTTTGTTGGTAACAGTTCAGCCCAGTACTTTGCATTTACTGCAAAGCACGTAAGAACGTGTAAATTATGCCAAGAGGGAATCCGGCTCTTCGTCAAGGTGAACTTTCAATGAGCCGGATTCCGTTACCGTGAAGCCGAAGGCTGAACTGTGGTTACTTTTCACGGGGTGGGGAAAACGTAATGGATAATTGTTCAAATTGCTGA
>CANDMV010000057.1 GCA_947385875.1 uncultured Eubacterium sp.
GAGATCTGTATTAGTGACTGGAGTTCAGACGTGTGCTCTTCCGATCTTGAAGCTCATAATCCCGGATTGGATATAACAGCTCTTCTTTTTCTGATTCATTCAAAAGTTTATCCGTTCGAATATCCCTTTCCAAAGCCTTTTTCTGCAGGTCTGATAATCTGTCCAGCACACCGATTCTTGCATGATATTTCTCGATTCTCTCTGCTGCCGCTTTTTCATCCCTAGGCGCTGCCGCTCCTGTCTGCCAGCCGTCTCCTGATACATTTTTTATCGTTCCTGACGTGAACTGTCCCGCAGACATCTTTTCCTGAAGCTCATAATCTCGGATTGGATACAGCAGCTCTTCTTTCTCTGGTTCAGTCAGCAGCTTGTCATTTCGAATATCCCTTTCCAATGTCTTCTTCTGCAGGTCTGATAATCGGTCAAGTACCCCGATTCTGGCATGATATTTTTCGATTCTCTCTGCTGCCGCTTTTTCATCCCTAGGCACTGCCGCTCCTGTCTGCCAGCCATTTTCTGATCCGTTTGTTACCGTTCCTGACATGGATGCAGCCGTATTCATTTTCTGCTGACGTTCATAATCTTTAATTGGATACAGCAGCTCTTCCTTTTCATCCTCACTCAGCAGCTTATCATATCGAATATCCCTTTCCAGCGTCTTTTTCTGCAGATCTGACAATCGGTCCAGCACTCCGATTCTTGCATGATATTTCTCGATTCTCTCTGCCTTTCGATTGTTTTCTTCTACCATATTTTTATCAGCCCTGTCTTTTGCTGATGCTTTTTTACCCGTCAGGCTCCCCGCAGATGCCGCACCTTTATCTGCTAAGCTTTCTGCAGATGCCGCATTGACGCCGGAAAATGCTGTATTCTGTCCAAATGCAGCCGTCTGCGTCTCGTCATTCTGACTGCCGACATCCGGCATTTTCAGGCTCTGAGTTTTTATCTTTACGCCAGTAAAATTAAGAACCGTTTCTATCACATCTTCGTAAGTTATGAGCATACCCGACTGATAAAACTCCAATTTATCCTCTGAAAAGACAGACTCCAGATCATATGCTCCCAATATCAGTCCAAACATCTGATCTAATTGAGCCACATCCTGCCCGGCATGAACACCTTTTAATACTCCCCATTTATCAAACGCATAGACGGCCATCGTAATCAGGTCTTCGAGCTCTGGATAATCCGTAAGGTCTATTTCCTCCTCATCATCCGTCGGAAGATCCATGAACTGTACCTCTGCCTTTTGTATATCAAAATGCAAAAACAGGGAACGCACAAACCCTTCCAAAACCAGACGGTCGCCCATAATAATAAACCGGCCATTCCAGACCACCTGAGCATTCATCTCCTGAATCAGCTTGTTAAATACCCGTTTCTGCTCCTGATTTGCATTTATGATTAACATATCACACCTCTCTTATTTTCTAAAACATATGCGCGAATGCATTTATTATAATCTTAATATTTTGTGAAGTCAATGCTATCACAAATAACATTTTAATAAAAGCAGCCATTTCGTAACAGTTCAGATAGGGTGTTACACTTTTGGATACCCGGACGCCGGGTGAGAGGAGCTGTTCCGTCTTCCTGTGACGTTGGAAGAATGTTTAGAAATTCTTAGCATTCTGCTCGAAAAACAGGCGGCGAAGCCGTAGCGGCACCTTTAGCTTCCGGCGTTCAGCCGGGGCGGACTGGGTGCCGCGACCGTCCGGTGCCACAGCGTAAATGCAGAATGCTTAGAACTTTCTTAACATTCTGCAAAAGTCACAGGAAGACGGAACAGCTCCCCTCACCCGGCGTCCGGGTATCTATAATGCATCACCCCAAAACTGTTACAGTAAAAACCCGAACTTATCTCCGTCTGCTGTCAATCTGCATTTTCCGCCCTTTTTCAATGCTCCAAATAAGATTTCATCTACGAGAAGCGGCTTGACCTCCCCTTGTATCACACGCTCAATCTCTCTTGCTCCAAATTCCGCGCTGATTCCTTTTTTCTTAATCAGCTCTAAAGCTTTTTGATCTACAGTCAGCTCGACTTGTTTCTTTTTCAGCATCGTCTTAAGTTCCTCAGTTTTTTTCTCTACAATCCTGCCTGCCATCTGCTGATCTATGCCATGAAATACGACGATTTTATTTAAACGGTTGCGAAATTCCGGCTGAAAAATCCGCTTTACTTCCTCTAAAACTATGTCTGCACTTACATCCTCACCCTGAAATCCAATTCCCGGCTTCCCGATGCGGCTCGCTCCGGCATTTGATGTCATAATGATGATAACATTGCGAAAATCAGCCTTTCTTCCCTGATTGTCAGTCAGCGTAGCATAATCCATAACCTGCAGAAGCACATGATATAAATCTGAATGAGCTTTTTCGATTTCGTCAAGCAGTAAGACTGCGTGAGGATTTTTTCGTATTTCCTCTGTGAGAAGCCCTCCTTCTTCATATCCTACGTAACCGGCCGGAGCGCCGATCAGCTTTGCCACTGCGTGCTTTTCTTCGTACTCACTCATATCAAAACGAATCAGCCGTATTCCCAGTTCCTTTGCAAGACTTTTGGCAATTTCTGTCTTGCCGACTCCCGTCGGGCCGACAAACAGCAGGCTTGCCAGCGGCTTGTGCTCCTCCAAAAGGCCGGCTCTGGAAAATTTTACCGCATTCACTACCTGTAAGACCGCCTCATCCTGACCGAAAACAATGTTTTTAAGTCTCTTCTCCAGTGTCGCAAGCGATGCAATTTCGTCATTTTCTACTGCCTGCTTTGGAATATGGCAGGTTTTGGATAGGATTTCATCGATCAAATCGATGCCGACTGTCTGCTGTCCAATCATCCGACTCTGCTGTTCTGCCTCTTTTTGAATATCTGCCGATTCCGGCTGCCCCTCAAGCGGATGCAAACGCCGATAAGCGCCTGCTTCATCGATTAAGTCAATCGCCTTATCCGGCAGAAAGCGCTCATTCACATATTTTGCACTCATCCTGACTGCATATTCCAGCACTCCGTCCTCATAGACAATATCATGAAACTGTTCATAATCTTCCTTCAGGCCTTCTAAAATCTGCACAGCTTCTTCTATGTCCGGCTCTTTGATCTCAATATTTTGGAACCTGCGCACCAGACTCTTGCTTTTCTCAAAGTGCTTTTTATATTCTTCATAAGTCGTAGCGCCGATAAATCGAATATTGCCCGCCGCCAGATAGGGCTTGAGCATATTAGAGATGTCAAAGCTGCCGCCGTTGACTGCGCCTGCCCCTATGATATTATGAATTTCATCGATGTAGATCATCGGCTTTTCTTCCTGACTGATACTGTCCATGACTTTTTGAAAACGCTTCTCAAAATCTCCTCGATACTGCGTGCCTGCCAGCAGGCTTCCAAGATCTAATGAAAAAATTTTCGCTCCCTGCAGCGGCACCGGAACCCTCTTTTCGTTCAGCAGCTTCGCCAGTCCGTATACAATAGCAGTTTTGCCTACTCCGGGTTCGCCTATATGCAGCGGATTGTTTTTCTCTTTACGGCAGAGAATCTGCATCGTGCGCTCCAGCTCATCTTCTCTGCCGATCAGCGGATTATGGCCGCTTAAATCTTCGTTTAAACAGACAGCATACCGCCGCCAAAAACGGTTCTTTCTAGTTTTGTGATGCTGCCCCTCCAGTCTTTCATCATCCAAATAAACATCCGTATCTCTGCCAGCTGTATTCATGCCTTCTTTATCATTATTTTTATCTTCTTCATATTCTGTATCTTCTTCATATTCTGCATCATCTTCATATACTGCATCTTCTTCATTTTCTGTATCTTCTTCATATTCCATATTTGGATCTGTATGTCTGACTGCATGGCGTTTTCTGTTAAAATCATACTGGGAATTCTTTTTCTGCCCCGCATAATGATTCTCCATATTCTCCTCATATAAAATAGTCATTTCTTGTAAAAGCTCCGTCCGCTCCACGCCCTGCACGCGCATATAATATACCGCATAGCTTTCTTCCAATGCATACATAGCACTTAACACATGCGGCAGCTCCACCTTATTCTTACCGCTATTTACTGCTGATTCCCATGCATAAGCCAGCATTACTGCAGTACCCTGCGACAGCTCTGGAACATCTTCCAAGCTGTGCGCGGCAGGCTCCATATATTCTTCCAGATAAGCCTTTAACTCGGCATCTAGCTTTTGCACTTCCCCTCCACAGTTCTCAAATGCCTGCGAAAACATCTCATTCCGGCAGATCACATACAGCATCAGCTCCGGCGTTACAATCTCAAACCTAGAGCTTTTTGCAAATAAAAATACTTGGTCTATAATAAGCGCTACTTCCTTTGAAATACGCATCATCCATGCCTCCTCAACATTTGTCCTATGAATTGCACCTCTCATTCACTATGTGTTTTTGCCATCTTCAGGGCTGCCCAGACACTCCATCGAGCCTTCTCCTTCAACATTTTGACTGTCCCTTTGTACATGAGATTTCTGTCTGCTGGACTGTTAGATTTTCACAGGTATTTTCAATAAATAATAATAATTCAGGCAGTTAAGAATCCCCTGCCTTGTCAGAACATCAACCATTGTACCATACTTTCCAAAGAGCAGCCACAGCAATTTACGAAATCTCTATTCCGTCATCTGGTAATTTGGTGCGATATTCAGACCCATGATGAGTTGCCCTCTTATCCATGCTGTTCCACGATCATCTCCGTATATGCGGAAACGGCAAAATCTCTGCCCTTTTAGAAAATCCGTCAAAATAACTTCAGGGTACCTTTTAAAGCACTGAACGAATAAAGAAGTTGACAAACAAATCCACACCATATAATATTAATAGAGGATAGTTTATCCAAAAAATATTTCAGATGGAGACAATACCTATGAAAAGCATACGAAAAAAAATAACAGTTTGTCTTATGCTGACCATTCTGACATCACTGGTGGCGGCAGGACTATCCGGCATTATTCCAAGCTACAAAAGCACTCTTTCAACCGTAGAGCACATGATGAACCAGACAGCTGTTCTGGCAGCAGAACGTGTAGCGCAGGAGCTAAATGCCTACAAAAACGCAGCCATGGACACGGGCTGCATCCCGCAGCTTTCAGACCCGGATGTATCTCTGGAAGAAAAACAGGCACTCATCAAAGAGCGCTGTGAGATGCATCAGTTTCAGCGGGGCAATATTATCAGTCCAAACGGACACAGCATTTTTGACGGAAAAGACTATTCCGATCGTGAATATGTCAGACAGGCACTCAAGGGCAATGTCTATGTATCAGAACCTCTGGTCAGCAAAATCACCGGAGAATTATCCATTATGGCAGCAGCGCCGCTTTATTCGGAAGGTGTTTATGGCTCCTCCATTGCAGGGGCTGTATATTTTGTTCCGAAAGAGACTTTTTTAAATGATATTGTATCTTCTATCCACATAGGAGAAAACAGCCGTGCTTATATGATCAACAAATCCGGCAGCACCATTGCCGATCTTACACTGGATACCATAACCGTACAAAATATTGAATCCGAAGCAGAAAATGATTCTTCTTTGCAGGAACTGGCCCAGATTCATGCATTGATGCGAAAAGGTGAAAATGGCTTTGGCAGTTATACCTCGATCGTACAAAATGAGGAGCGCGCAAAAGAGGAGAAGATGTTCATCGCATACGCTCCCGTACCAGGTACCGACGGCTGGAGCATTGCGGTCACAGCGCCGCAGCTGAATTATCTGGCAGCTTCGCAAAAAGCCATGGCTATTAATATTGCTGTCATTGTCGTTTCTATCCTGATTTCTATGATTGCCGCCCTGCTGCTTGCAAACAATATCGGAAATCCTATGAAAGCCTGTGCCAGACGTATGCAGCTGCTTGTAAAGGGAGATTTAGAAACTCCTATGCCCAAAATAAAAAACAAGGACGAAACAGGCATTCTTACTGACTCTGCCGCTTCCCTTGTAGAAGGGCTTAGTCTCGTAATCCACGACATCAGCTATCTCTTGAATGAGCTGGCAAATCAGAACCTGGATATACATACCGAGCATGAGGACATCTACGTAGGCAGCTTTCAAAATATTTTACTCTCCATGCGTAATATGAAGCATAAGTTAAATGCGATCATGCATCAGGTCAGTCATTCTGCCAGCCAGGTATCAGCAGCAAGCTCCCAGCTTTCAGCAAGCGCTCAGAGATTAAGTGAAGGCACTGCTGAACAGGCCGGCTCCGTACAGCAGCTGGCGGAACGGATGAATATCATATCCAAAGACGTAAAAGACACTGCCAGCGAAGCGCTTGATGTACGCAGCCAGACCCATCATGCCGGAAAAGCTGTTTCCCTCTGCAGCAGTCAGATGCAGAAGCTGATGGAAGCAATGGATAAGATCAAAACCTGCTCGGATGAGATTGAAAAGATTCTCAAATCGATTGACGATATCGCATTTCAGACAAATATACTGTCACTGAACGCAGCCGTAGAAGCAGCACGGGCCGGAGAAGCCGGAAAAGGATTTGCCGTCGTAGCAGAAGAGGTAAGCAGCCTCGCCAGCAAATCTGCCGAAGCAGCCCAGAATACATCTGTGCTGATCGAACACTCCGCACAGGCTGTGAATACCGGCACGGAAATCGCGCGCCAGACTGCGGATGTACTGCAGGAGGTAGTAAAGAGCATCTATTCTGTTACGGCCTCGGTTGACAATATTTCTACTGTCTCTAACGAACAGTCAGAAGCCGTATCGCAGGTCTCCGA
The DNA here is from genome assembly GCA_947385875.1 of uncultured Eubacterium sp. Lineage (GTDB taxonomy): Bacteria > Bacillota > Clostridia > Lachnospirales > Lachnospiraceae > Eubacterium_J. The sequence continues at coordinate 6,733 of CANDMV010000057.1, forward strand.
AGGTATTAACCAGATATCGGCGATTGTCCAGAGCAACAGCTCCACCGCTCAGCAGGGCGCTGCAGCCAGCGAGCAGCTGTCTGCGGAAGCATCTATATTAAAACAGCTGGTAGAGCAATTTACACTCACAGCAGAAACTCGATAGAAAGCACGATTCGCGAGCTTCTACAATCATATATTGCAATAAAAAACACGATTCGCGAGCTTTCTATTATCGTGAATTACGTAAAGGGGATGCCTGATGCGGCATCCCCTTATATTTTATTCTTTTTACATCGTCTGGTCATTACTTTTTCATCTGCCTTCTACTCTGCCCGTCAGACCTCCTGGCGCAGGTAGTCTGCATACCAAAAGACCACATCCCCAATCCGGGAAAGCTCCGACTCTCTGCTGATGCGCCTCCATTCCTCCTTATACTCATAGAACCATTCTTCCAGTTCCACAGCAATCTCTGCACCCTTCACGGGCAGCAGCGGAGCATAACCATGCTCCCTCGCACTGACAGCTGCCCCCAGCTTCTGCATAAGTATCATGCCGTCTATCGCCATCAGATAAGGAGGCACGCCCGGCCTTGCGGCACTGTCCATCTCTGGAAAAAGACCATACAGCTCCCCTGCACATGCTTCCAGCTCTGCAGCAGCCTCCGGCAGGCCGGACAGCTGCTCCCTGTCTTTCACACCGCTATGTCCTTCCATGAAATTCACTGCATCCTGCCACTTAAAGATCCATATTCTGGAAAGCTTCTCTATGATCGAAACAAACTTTTCGCTGCGGTCACGAAACTCCAGAAATGATATCTGCCGATTCAGCTCCTCATATTCCGGCACTTCGCTCCCCCATGAAAAGGCTGCCCCGTAAATCATCCCCGTAATGCCGAAATCAGGATGATTAATATGTCCAAAGTCTCCCCAGTCCGTATTCAATATGCCAGCTGCCCGGCACTCTCTGGCATAATGGCACATCCTCTTTATATTTTGATAAGATACATCGATCTGATTGACCAGCTGATTCCAGCCGCTTACACCCGGACAGCAATACTGCGCTGCTCTCGCCTCTGCAATACTGCGTACCGATTCCCCGCTTTCGTCTGCCCCATAGCCCCAGCTTAAGCATATCGTCCCTTCCGGCAGCTCCTTCAGCAGCTGCGGACATGCACTGATAATATCACCCCAGAACATCGGCTGTCTGTGATGTTCCTTTAAAAATATGCACAGCTCCTTTATAAAATCCACATAAAGCCTTTGCACGCCTTTCTTCTCAGCCAGAAGCCTGCTTCTTCCTTTTCCCAGATCAAAGGTTTCATCCGCACAGATATTAAACTTATCAGAAGAAAATAATGCCATATATTCTTCCATCAGATCTTTTACAAGACGCAGGCTTTCTGGATTGGACACATCCAGCGTATGATGGTTCATCCTGTCTACAAAGCCAAACGGCTCCTCTGCCAGCTGAGGCATCTCACACAGATGGCGGTACGATTTCGTACGCAATACTTTATATAAATGCCCAAAAGAAGCGATTGCCGGCACCAGCTCTATCCCCCTGACGCTGCAGTAACGGTCAAATTCCATGATATCCTCTGCTGTCAGAGGTGTATCGTCTCTCCAGACCTCGCTTAAGCTTTCAAATAAAAAGCTGTGCTCGATATAAAGCTGCAGCTGGTTCATTTTATAATATACCATGCAGTCTGCCAGCTTTTTCAGATAATCCAGTGTAGGTATCCGTCCTCTGGTCACATCATAGAAAAGCCCCCGCACCGGAAAGCTGGGATAATCAGAAATCTTTACGCAGGGAATACATGCTCCTTTTTGTCTGATCATCTGGCGAAGTGTCTGTATTCCGTAGATCAGACCTGACTTGTCTGCGGCATTCAGCCATATTCCCTTTTGATTGACAATCAGGGTATATGCTTCCGCTCGTTCGAAATCATTTTTTTGAGGATCTTTCCTAAGATCGATTCGAAGCGTAATATCCGCTTTTTTCGAACCACCCTGACGCAGCTTCAGTCTGATTCCGGTATCCTCCCCCACCTCCTTTTGCAGCATCTTCATATATGGATAACCGTCCACATCACCCGTCTCTTCCATCACAATACATCCGTCATAGCGAATCATATAACTTCCTTCATACCATTTTTCCTGTTGCGGCTTTGGCAGTAAATACATCTTTCCATCTCCTTTCGATTTTCTTTTTGATTCTCGCTCTCCCATACTGGCAATATATCATACTTTTTTACAGCCTTCAATAACTGCCGTCTACTTTTATATTATAGGTCAGCCTTCAGGTACATTCATGGCCAATGTCATTCACTTAACGGCCTCCCTGACGATTCGGGGCGATATTTTCATCGCCGCTTTATGATCTTTCATCAATAAACGGCATTCTCTTTTAGCCGTATCGAATCTGATATTTTCAAAAATTCTTTCTCTGTGTACTCTGCTCTGTTGAGGTAAAAACAATAGGAAATCAGACTTCCTTCAAGCTCTGTATAAGCAGCATACCAACTGATTCCCGGCTCTGTCAAAAAAATCCCTCTCTTTAAGACTAAAGATACAGTTAATACAAAAACATTGAACTGCTATATCTAGTGATATTATTCTTAGTGCGACAGCTTCATTTTCCACAACCAGACTGATAGAAATAAGTCCTTCACTGATCTTCAAGCTTCCGGCAGAGCTTCAGTCATGCATCTTCATATTTCCTCAACCGTCATCCGAAACGGAAATCCCTCTTGCTTCGCCCTTGCTGCCGCTTTCTGTACCTTCGTAACCGCAATATCATAAGGATACTCCCCCACTGCCGCTTTCCCGCTTTGATGCACCAGCAGCATCAAACGCTCCGCCTCAGCGCTCTCCTTATGAAAAATATCAATTAAAATCTCCACCACAAATTCCATAGACGTAAAATCATCATTATGCATAATCACACGATAATGCTTTGGCTGCCGGATCTTTATTCTCGTCTTTTCCCTCGTCTCTCCTTGTAAAGACATGTTCGTCACTCATTCCTTTCGTTTTACTCACTCGTTGCTACTCATTCTGCTGTTATTCGATCGACTTTAACGATTCCGCCATATTAATTTTCTCCAGCTTAAAATACATCAGCCCATTTACGAGCATAGCAAAGCCGAAAGTAAACAGCAGGCTCCACAAATAGCTGACCGGCATAATCAGCGTCTTAAAAGACAGCATGTCGATCTTAACATGATACATCACAAACCAGTGCAGCCATTTTCCAAGTCCCAGCCCGACGACAGCTCCCATGCCGGTCAGTGCCAGATTCTCCCGAAAGACATAGTCTGCTGTTTCTTTTGCATAAAAACCTAATACCTTAATCGTCGCAATCTCCCGAATCCGCTCTGTAATATTAATATTCGTCAGGTTATAAAGCACAATAAACGCAAGGCTTCCCGCGCATACAATAATTAATAAAACGATATAATCCATGCTCTGCATCATATTCGAGATCCGGTCACGCATATCCTGCGTCACAGATACAGCAAGCACATCATCCATGTCTGAAAGCTGAGCCGAAGCCGCATGTACATCCACGCCATCCTTGATACACGCATAAGCGCTCTTATATTCAGGCTGTGCGCCGATCTGCGCGGCATAAGTCTCCTTGCTTATATAAATATAATTATAGACAAAATTTTCACACAGCGCTGATACCGTCACTGATAAGCTGTTCATATCATTATCACGCAGAGTCACCGTATCCCCTTCATGGATGCCCATATTTTCCGCCATTGTTTCAGTCAGTACAGCTTCTCCGGCAGCCGGATAGGCGATCTTCCCTCCAGAGCGCGTATGCAGGTCTAAAAACGGGCTGATTTCTTCCGCATCCTCTGGGATCTCCATGTAAACGGACTTCGTCCTGCCGCCAAAATCCAAATCTACGCTCTCTTCATACCGACAGGCAATCCGCGACAGCTTTCCTTCCATCTGCTGCGACAGCTCATCTATGTCCGCCTGCTGCACCCTGTCTGTAAATGTAATTCCAATGTCATAAATCTGCACTTCATCGTACTGCATTTCCGCAATATTCGTCACAGAATCCTTAATGCCAAATCCAGTGACAAGCAGCGCCGTACAGCCGCCAATGCCGAGTATCATCATAAAAAACCGCTTTTTGTAGCGGACGACATTCCTCACAGAGACTTTATGGAGAAATTTCATCCGGCTCCAGATCAATGGAATTCTTTCCAAAAAAATCCTCCTGCCGCTCTTCGGCGCTTTCGGCCGGATTAAATTGGCCGGTACGCTGTGCAGCTCGTAACGGCAGGACAGATACGCCGCCCCCACGGAGCACAAAAGCGCAGCCGCCATCGAAAGAACAGCCAGCCTTATGTCAAATAAATACATAATATCCCCCATGCTGTACATAATGCTGTATCCCATCCATATGACCTTCGGAAACAGCCAGGTGCCTCCCATGCAGCCGGCTGCTGCGCCCACTGCCGCCGCGGAACCGGCATAAAATAAATACTTGCCCATAATGGTGCTGTTCCCATATCCAAGAGCCTTTAAAACTCCGATCTGCGGTCTCTGCTCTTCAATCATCCGGTTCATCGTCGTCATGCACACCAGCGCTGCTACGAGAAAAAAGAATACCGGAAATACATTGGCAATCGCTGCTACGATATTCGCATCGCTTTCATAACACGCGTATCCTATATTTGTATTTCTGTCCAGTACATAATCATCTCGCTCCTCCAGCTCTTCCAATTCCTCCTGTGCGTCGTCAATTTTCTTCTGTGCATCCGCAGTCTTTTCTTCAAACTCCTCTTTAGCATCCTCATACTCGATCTTCGCATCGGCAAGCTCCCTCCTGCCGTCTTTCAGTTTACGCCTGCCCTTTTTTAATTCAGCCCTTGCATCGGCAAGCTCTGCTTTTGCACTGGCAAGCTCTGCCTTCCCCTCTTCCAGCTGCGTCCTGCCGTCGGCAAGCTCTGCTTTTGCATTGGCAAGCTGCACGCGTCCGCTTACCAGCTCAGCCCTTGCATCCGCCAGTTCCTTTCTTGCCGCTGTAAGCTGTGCATCTGCAGACAACAGCTCCTGCTCCTTTTTCGCGATCTCATTTTTGGCGCTGTCAATCTGCTGTCTGCCGGACTGAATTTCTTTTTTTACAGACTGAATCTGCGCCAATCCGGTCTGAATCTGGCTTAATCCCTCCTGAAGCTTTTTCTTTCCGGCTTTGATTTTCTCTCTGCCGGCCTGAATCTGCACCATGCCCGCCTGAAGCTGCGCCATGCCGCCTTCATACTCTTCCTGTGATATATACTGCGCGGCATATGCCTGCTCCAGCTGCTCCTTTTTACCATCCAGCTCTGTCTCCTTCGCATCCAGCTCCGCTTCCTGACTGTCTGCTGCTTTGACCTGCGCATTCAGCTCCGACTGCTTTTTCGTCAATTCTTTTTCCTGCTTAGCTATCGATGCCTCCTGCTTTAGCAGAGACGCTTCCTGTGTCTGCAGCTCTTGCTTTACCTGATTTAAACTGGCTATGCCGGCTGTAAGCTCTTTTTCATTCTCAGACAGCTCACTCTCATGTCGGCTGACCTGACTGATTCCATCCTGAAGCTCCCGTTCCTTTTCCTGTATTTCTCTCTCGCCGTCAGCAAGCTCCTTCTCGTGGTCAGCAATTTCCTTCTCATGCTCGGCGATCTCTTTTTCACCATCCGCAGCTTTTTTCTCACCGTCTAATATTTCTTTCTTCGCTTTTTTCAGCTTCTTTCGGCCCTTTTTGATCTTATGCCATGCATCATCCAGCTCTGCCTGCGCTTCTGCGGTCTTTTCATCCAGCTCCAGCTGTGCATCGTCTATTTTCTCTTGTGCTTCGTCTGTCAGCTCTGTGTATCCAGCCTGCACCAGCTCTTCTGTTTTCTGCTCGACATCCTTTGCCATGTCATCGATATAATCCTCGTATTCATCTGTATACACGTCATATTTCTGCTTCGTCGTCAGGTAAATTTCAGTCAGATAATCACAGTCAAAGGCATCCTTTGGCACATAGAGAAACGCTGTAATCTTTCCCTCTCCAATCGCAGACGTTCCGCGTTCAAAATTGATGTAATAAGGAGATCGCACGATGCCGACCGCTGTAAATGTACGCTCTTTCAGCATTTCCAGTGTATCTCCATCATTGTTATCGGTTACTGTGATCTTAGAACCGAGGGCGTCTTCGCCGTACAGCGCGCAGTCCAGCAGACATTCATCAGCCGCCTTTGGCATTCTGCCGGCAGTCAGAACCACTCTGTTAATTTTTTCCGGCACTGTATGTATCTTATAGACAGCCTCGTTTCCGTCTCCAAAAGAACCTAATACATCTACGGACACTGCCCCTTCTGCATCCTCTATTTCTGTAAGCTCCATAAGCTTTCCTGCATCCTCTTCCTGAAAGCCTATCGTCGATAACAGCCTGAAGTCAAAAAAATTCTGAGTCTTCAAATACGCGTTTTCTGTCGCAATCATTGCAGGCTTTGTCGCCTTTAAGCCTGAAAATAAGCCGACTCCCAGCATCACGATTGCCAAAATCGCTATATAGCGCCCAAAGCTTCCTTTGATTTCACGAATTGTTGTTTTTATCATTCCGCCATTTATTTTCATTCTGCTTTTACCATTCATCCTAACGATAATTCCTTAAAACATTTTTATACCTTTTATCTTTCACTATTTCATTTCCCGTCTCATAGATCTATTTTATTCGTACATTTTTCACTATTCTTACTTTTAGTTACTATATCCCTACCACTCAATCTCTTCCACCGGAACGATCTGTTCGTTGAGCTGTATCCTGCTCACAGTCCCGTTTTTTACTGTAATGACCCTGTCCGCCATCGCAGTCAGCGCCTGATTATGCGTAATGACCACAACTGTCATCCCCTTTATGCGGCAGGCGTCCTGCAATAATTTCAGTACCGCTTTTCCCGTATTGTAATCCAGCGCCCCCGTCGGCTCGTCACAGAGCAGGAGCTTTGGATTTTTAGCAAGCGCCCTTGCAATCGCCACCCTCTGCTGCTCCCCTCCTGAGAGCTGTGCCGGAAAGTTTCCTGCCCTGTCCTTTAATCCTACCATCTCTAAGACTGTCCCTGCATCGAGCGGGTCTTTACAGATCTGAGAAGCCAGCTCTACATTCTCAAGCGCTGTCAGGTTCTGCACAAGGTTATAAAACTGAAAGACAAACCCAATATCATACCGCCTATAAGAAGTCAGCTTCTTTTTATTATAAGCCGAAATATCTTTTCCATCCAGAAATACCTGTCCGCTTGACAGGCTGTCCATCCCTCCGAGCATATTTAGAATCGTTGTCTTGCCTGCCCCAGATGCACCGACAACGACACAGAATTCTCCTTTTTCGATTGTAAAATTCACGTCCCGCAGCGCTTCGATATCCACCTCTCCCATATGATAGACCTTTCCCACCTGCCGGAACTCTACAAATGAATTCATTTACCCAATCCTCCGTCACTTATACTGACTAGCACTAAAATTTACCAATAACGCCGACTCACGAGCGCCAATAACCAAAACAATATAGAAAATTTCATCGCTCGTGAGTATAAGAGTGCAAAATAATATATGCTGATTTTAACGAATATAATTTTGACTGTCAATGGGTTTGCTGTTGAAATAATCAGAAAATCAGGTATAATAAAAACACTATAATCTATGGACAGAGGAGGGAAACTATGTTAGATCAAAATGATTTGGCTGCTATTAGAATGATAATAAAAGAAGAGCTGGCAGTATCTGAAAATCTTGTCTTAGAAGAAACGGAACGCACAAGAAATATTTTAGAGGAGCAGATAAATACAGTGCAGAAAAACCTTGAAGAACTCACTCAATATTATCGGATTACAAAGCTTGAAAACGACAATACGGCATTGCTGCTCAAGATGATTGATGAATTATCAAGAAGAATTGAAAAACTGGAAAAGAAAACAGCATAGGCGGGGATGATTAAGGCTGCCCCCCACCAACTGTCTATACTCACGAGCGAGAAAATGCGCCATTATAGCATGAGATTTCAGCGCTCGTGAGTCAGGTTCATTGGCATACACTTCTGACAATTTCTTTTTAAATTCCCAGCTTTTTCACATGAAAAACCGGAAATGCCCCATTACCACATCACCCGCCTTACTAATTTTCACCATTTCGAAGCCGCTCAATGATACTGGCACGCTGTGTCTTTTGATATAGAAGAACAGGTACCATCATACACAAAATCAATACCACCCCAAACAAACCAAAATTACTTGCCCACGGAATAGAATATGAAATCCGATAAAGATTCATGGCATTAAATACAGCAAAACTTACCGGAATCCCCGCTATTAACGAAATAATGATTGAGATTACCGCATATCCAGTCCCTTCCGCCCACAGCATTTTCTTAATCTGCTTTGTCGTCATTCCAATACTCTCTAGTGTCGCAAATTCCTTTGTACGGTTCTGCACTCCTGCCGCCATCATATTCAGATAATTTAATACTGCCAGCATTGCAATAATAAATCCAATAGTGTTTCCTAATACTTTCACCTTAGTTTCAGAGCCTTTCATCTCAGCATAACGTTCTAATTTTGATTCATACGAAATCTGCTGCTCATTTTCAAAAACGGCTTTCACCTTTTCTTCTGTCTCTTTTGAAAACGATTCTTTGTATTGCACATAGATTAATTCTGTGAATAATTCCCCCATAAGTTTTTGCGCATATTTTTCGCTGACAATGATTTCCGGCGTAATACCTCCGGCAAAAAAGGCTGGATTGCGCCAGTTATCCACTACGGCAGCGATCTGAATACTATGTTCTTTCTCCGGCTCCTTCCCATCTGGAAGTGAAAAATATATTTTCTTTCCGGGGATTCCATAATCGCCCTCCATAAAGCCCAAAAACTTTACCGCCACAGCAGTTTTTCCGGCTTCAAATGCCTCCCTGTCCAGCGTGTTCCCAATGCTCTCATTCAAAACCTCAAACCCTTCCTCGTCCACACTGATAAATCGTGTAGTAAAATAGGCATTCCCCGGTTCCTTCTGATACAGCTCCATATCTTCTTCATAATTTCCCGGACTGTACCTTGACTGGTAGAGTTCTTTATAATATTCTCCAAATGCGTCTTCCTGATAAGGGACTACCATTTCAGTAGAAGTTACTTTTCTAACATGTTTTACGCCGTCCATCCGCTCGATCTGGGAGATCTGCTCCTCGGTAATGACCTGCTTTTTGTCATCTTCCAGCGTTGTCTCATTTTTAAACTGCATATCATAAGTAGAAGTTTGATTCAAAATCCATTTTGCGTCATTTTCGCGGATGATTACATTTACAACCAAAAATATGGAAATCGCAATCGTAAAAGATGTGAAGATCACAACAGCCTGCTTTTTATCCCGAAACATATTCTGCAGAGCCATCGAATATACCCCGCCGCCTTCCCTTTTATGACTGCTTGTTCTTCGGGTGCATACGGTATACCGAAGCGCTTCCACCGGAGAACTCTCTCCCGCCATTTTCGCAGGCTCCTGACAGCTGATTAGATTGGTAAAAAACGCAAAGCAGCCTGCCGTCAAAAATACCCATATTTTCGCAGACACCACATCTCCGGCTGAAAATACCGGATTGATAATCTGTAATAACTGTGGAATCACTATTTTAGCAATCACAAATGATACAGCCAGTCCCAGAGGTATTCCGGCCAAAGCATTCCAGACTGCCTGCCGGTACACTACTTTCTTTAACATGACCGATGTCATTCCAACCGTCTTAAGCTGCCCATAATAGCGGATATCCTTTGATACAGAAATATATAAGGTATTATAGATAAACAAATATCCGCTTACAAAAATCATCAGCAGCATGACAAGCAGCCCTGCTGCGATCTTACAAAAATTGGAAATCGTATCTGCATCTGCATCCATATACTGATTTCGATCCATATTGATTTCATTCTGCATGGCAGTAATATCCTTTTCCGAGTACAGCGGATTTTTCAGCGTAATCTTCAAGGCTCCCTGCGTAAAATCCGTCTGCTTTACTCCTGAAGCTTCAAAAAAAACTTTTGAAACATATCCTCTTTGACTCCCGCTGTAATCTGTATACCATCCGCAGAGAACAAATTCTTTTTTCAGAAACTCTTCATCCGTACCTTCTTCCAAAGTAAAGTAAGTGACTGGAAGCTTCATGCCTATTCTCGGTTTTTGAATGCCCATAGCTTTCAGTGTATTCTGAGATAGCATCAGTTCACTTTCATCCTGCGGATATTTTCCCTCATACCCTTCCAGAGCAGGAATTGTCTGTTTTTCCCAGCAGGTTTCATCCAGCCAGTAAAGCCTTGTCTTATCTAGCGACTTCCCCTGATATTGTTCCAGCATCGCACATTTTACCGCAACGCCGGCATATTCTACATTATCCATAGAACGAATTTTTTCTACCTGATCAGACCTCGGCTCGCTTAACTCTATATCATAATCCATTCCCTGCATACGAATCTGACGCTCACAAACCGTATACCAGTAGCTCACACCAAGGGCTAAAACTACCGCAATCAAAAATGTTGTCAAAAAAATTGCAAATACCGCTAAAATATTTCTCTTTTTATTTGCCCTATAAGTGGTTCCTGCGATCTCGCTGACCACGTTTTTATTCTTCACCTTCAGCATATCTATTTTCTCCTCCGAGATTTCTATTCTTCACCCTCAGCAGATCTGTTTTCTCCTCCGCAGATTTTTATTCTTCACCTTCAGCAGATCTGTTTTCCCCTCCGCAGATTTTTCCATCTTCGAGACGTATGATTCTTTCCGCCATCTGCGCAATTTCCTCATTATGGGTAATCATTACGATTGTCTGCCCGAACCGCTGCCCTGACGTTTTTATCAATCCTAAAACGTCCTGACTGGTACGGCTGTCAAGATTCCCCGTCGGCTCGTCGGCGAGAATAATCACCGGCTTTGCTGCCAGCGCCCTGGCTAGGGCGACTCTCTGCTGCTGCCCGCCAGATAGCTGGTCAGGCATCGCATATTTCTTTTCTTTTAAGCCTAGCAGCGTAATAATCTGCTCTACAAAATCCCGGTCAGGCTTTATACCGTCCAGCTTAATCGGCAGGACAATATTTTCATACACATTCATAAGCGGAAGCAGATTATAGTTTTGGAACACAAATCCAATTTTCCGTCTGCGAAATATCGTCAGTTCATCCTTTGTCATTTTAGATATGTCCTTGCCATCTACCACAACTTTCCCGGAAGTAGGTACATCCAGCCCTCCAAGCATATGCAGCAGTGTTGATTTTCCGCTGCCGGAGGTCCCTACGATTGCGAGGAACTCTCCTTTCCTCACAAAGAGATTGATTCCGTCTAGCGCCTTGACCCGAATCTCACCCATATCATAATATTTCTTTAAATTTTCCGTTGTCAATATGTTCATATTGCACCTTCTTTCTTTTTTTTACGTTTCCTAGAATATCAGAAGGTTCTTTCTCAAATCTTTCCAAAAGGTGACAGTTTTGACACATTCCCAAAATACAAACTGCAGCCATATACCGGCTGCAATTCAAAAAGCTGATTTTCAGAGCCAATGTCATAGTGTTACATGATGAAGGCCGGAAGACGGGACCGCTCCCATCACCCGGCTGTTTTTCATAAGCATTACAATGAAACAGATCATCATCTCCAGCTGATCTAAGCGACTTCCGGTGCCACAGCGTAGATGCAGAATACTTAGGGATTCTTAGCATTCTGGAAAAGTCACAGGAAGACGGGACAGCTCCTCTCACCCGGCGTCCGGGTATTCACAAATGTAACACTCTATCTGAACAGCAAGCCGTAAAGTTAATGACATCATTTCACGGTTCAGCCGGTTTTGGACGGGATATGAAAAACAACCATAAGTACTCATGCTTCATAGCGTGATAAATATAGCTGGACTGTCGTTCCTTTTCCGATCTCGGATTTTATCTTTACATACCCGCCTTGCTTTGCAAGGACTTCCCTTGCCAGATAAAGCCCGATTCCAAAACCAGGCTCACTGCTTACATCTTTCGAACGGTAAAACCGTTCAAAGACCATCCCCTGCTCTTCTTCGCTGATTCCAATTCCCTGATCCTTTACCTGAATACAGACAAACGACTCATATAGGATTCCGCTCACAGTTACCTTAGAGTTTTCAGGGGAGTATTTGACAGCATTATCCAATACATTTCCGAGTGCTTCTATCGTCCACTTTTTGTCCGCAAAACAGAATGCCTCCATTTCCTCTGGAACAATATTGATTTTCTTTTTGATTGCAGCCAGTTCAACCATCTGGCAGGCTGTGTTCAAGATCTCTTCTACACTTGTCTTCTCTGGATGAATAGAAATCATTTCCTGTTCTGCATAGGATGATTTCACCAATTCTTTCATTAAAAAATCTAATTTGTCAGTCTGCTTTTGTATTTTATTCGCCAGACGCATAGAATCATGATCTAAATCCCGCTCCTGAAGAAGTCCTGCATACAGCATGATGTTTGTGACAGGTGTTCTCACCTGATGAGAAAGATCTGAGATCAAAGATTTTATGATGTCTCTTTCCTGTTCCGCTTTTCCCTGATTCATACCGGAGATCTGGACCACCCTGTTCAGACGCTCCACAACTGCTGCCTCCATAGACTCATCATAAACAGTATCCTGGACTTCTCCTCTCATAGCTCTGTCCAGTTTCTGCAGCATTGCCTGATAAACTGCCTCCATCCTATTTTGATAATACCGTTTTATCAATACACAGACTACAGCGCACCCCGTCACTATCACTGCCGCTAATACAATTTGACTAACCATCAATATTTCTCCCACATATACCCTTTTCCATAAACTGTTTTAATATAGGAAGGCTTTGACGGGACATTTTCCAGCTTATCACGAAGCCGGCGAATGCCAACTGACAGGGCGTTATCTTCCACATATTCCGTTCCTTCCGGCCATACCCATTCTAGCAGACGCTCCCTTGTTAAAATCTGTCCTGCATTAAAAACAAGTAAATATAATATTCTCTGTTCTGTCTTGCTCAGCTCAATCGCATTTCCTTCTTTATAAAATTTCATTGTATCAAAATAAAACTGGAACACCTGATCCCTATATTCTGTCCGCTGTTCCCCGCCGTTTCGCCGAAGCAGCGCCCTTACTCTTGCACGAAGCACCATCAGGCTGAACGGTTTTGTGATATAATCATCTGCCCCGCACTCCAGGCCCTTTACAATATCCATTTCCATGTCTTTGACTGTCAGCAGCGCTATTGGTATCCGGCTTGACCTGCGTATCTCCCTGCATAATTCTAAACCGCTTCCATCCGGCAGGTTAATGTCAAAGATAAGCAGATCAAACAATTTTTGCTGCAGCAGCTCTTTCGCTTCAGTAATTGTCCTGCAGAGTACAAATTCAAAATCTTCGCTGTTTAGAGACAGGCAGATCCCTTCTGCCAAATCTTCATCATCTTCTAAGATCATTATGATCTGTTTTTCATTATGTTTCGTTCTTTGCATTCAAAAGCCTCCCATAAACTCTCTGAATGATTATTTCAAAAAAATCTACTCCGTATTATACCGCAAACCTCTAAAAAAGTCAGCTATATCATAAAATGAAATACAGTCTGATGTTACATTGTGGCTGCCCGGACTAATGCTCCATCCGGACAGAATTTAGAGTTTCATGCAGGCTGATTCGTGCCAGTGCAATACAAAATTTCGATGACGATGTGAATCCATCGGCTAAAAATTTTAACGCTGCGATGGCATCACCCAATATATTCATCTGCAATATAAAAAGGATGTAAAACCCTATCCTGTCATAGAAAGTCTTACATCCTTTATTATACTTTATTATACTCTAATTACTTTGCAACTCCCATCATGAAACAATTTCATTCTTACAGCTTATCGATCTGAATCAATTTTGCATTCAGGCTTTCCATAAATCCTTCCGGTACCATCGAGCCTGCCATCTCACATACTTTCCGCGGAGTCATGCTCTTCATCATATCCCACATGCCTTCTCCCGGTACTACTTTCATATTCATCGTAAGCTTGACAGCCTCAGCCACGATTTCCATAGCTTCCTTAGAATGTGAGATTTCTTCTATCGAATCCCTGACACTATATTTTCCTTCCGGAAATTCCATCGGTGCCTTCAAATCCAGATCTCCTGCCAGTTTAAACCAGTTCGCTACGCCTTCTGCCCTCTCATTCACCTCTGGAAGCACATAAATCGAAGGTTCCTTTTCTACCTTTTCAAGCGTCGTGCTGTCTTTTAGCTCTCCTGCCACAGCAGTCACAATATTAAATCCATTCTCCAGCGACACATCAAATACAAACACTTTGTCTGCGGACTTTTCCTCTGCCAGCTTTCCATTCACATACAGCGCTACCGAAGGCTGATTCGAATAGACCTTGACCTGTGTCGTATCACCTGCGCGCTGTGCATAACGCTTTCCGCATAGATGCACCATCGGCTTACTGCTCCAATATGCCTGATAGATATAGTAGCTGTCCTTTTTCGTCTTGCGGTCCATTGTCACAAGTCCTTTGTTATTCCTGCCTGCGACACCGCCCTCATCACGCGCCGCGCATCCGAAGTCAAACATATTCCATACATGGCTCGACCAGATCCACGGACGCTCGTCCAGTACTTTTGCCATATGCTCATGATACAATGCCTGATACTCCTCGCTGTAATCCTTACATGCCGGTTCCGGCCCATGATAAGTAATGATGCCCTCACATCCATACTCTGATAATCCGAGACAAATATCCGGGTGCACCTTATGGAAATTGTCCATCCAAGGCCCATTGTCTTCCATCCTGCCGCCATACCATCCAAAATAATGATTATAGCTTTCTACATCAGTAATTTTATGCATCGGGCCTTCTACCGGAGTCATAGTTACATGTGCAATCGTAGACAGTCGAGTCGGATCTAACTGCTTACAAAGCTCCTGAAGCTTTTTATGATTTTCTACCAGCTGATCGGAAATCCCGCCGATCAAAATCTCATTGGAAATCCCCCAGAAACAGATCGATGGATGATTATAATTTTGAATAATCAGCTCCTTCATCTGACTGATGCAGTTCTCATGCGCTGCCGGATCTGCATTCATTACACTGATAAATGGTATCTCTGCCCATATAATAAATCCCAGTTCATCACACGCATCATAAAAATCCTGAGAATGCTGATAATGAGCCAGACGAATCGTATTCGCCCCCAGCTCCTTGATCATACGGGCATCTTCATAGTGGTCTTCCTTCGTCAGAGCGTTTCCTTTATAAAGCTTGTCCTGATGACGGCTGACTCCGCGCAGAGGTGTTTCTTTCTCATTAATGATAAATCCTTTCTGCGGATCACAGGAAAAGCTTCGCACACCTGCTTTCACTGTGACTTCATCATAAGCTTCATTTCTGCGCTGCAGAACAGCCTTCACTGTATACAGATATGGATGGTCAATCTCCCACCTTACTGCATCCGGCACATAGACCGTCACCTTCGCATCATCGGCCGGACGGACAGCAGATGCTACTTCTGCTCCATCCGCATTACTTATCGTATATATTACTGTAAAATTCTCATCCGGCTCTGTCACCCACGAATTCATTTCAAACGTCGCGCCGCCCGATTCACACGGCTTTGGAGTCACCATAAGCCCCGGCCCGCCATAATAATCCAGATCAAAATGTGTCTTCGGCACACTGATGAGATTCACGCCCCGATATAATCCGCCATAAAACGTAAAATCCGCAGACTGTGGATATACGCTGTCTTTATGCTCATTGCTGCACGCAACCGCCAGCAAATTCTCTTCCCCGTCTTTGCATAAATCTGTGATATCCGCCCGAAATATCGAATATCCGCCCTCATGGTATACGGCTTCCTTACCGTTTACATAGACCGATGCCTGCTGCCCCGCAGCCAGAATCTCTACATATACCCTGCCGCCTTCCAGAGGCTGTTTTGGTGTCTGAAAGCTCTTTGCATACCAGCATTTTTTACGGTCATAGCTGCCATTCCCATCATGGCCGTCTATCGCATTCCATGTATGCGGCAGGTCTACCTGCTTCCAATCGTCCGGCAGCTGACTCGGCAGCCCTGCATCTGACTGAATAAAACGCCAGTCCTGATTTAAGTGAATGATATCCCGCATAGATTTTTCTCCTCCTTAAGATAAATACGATTTGAATTTATTATAAGGGTTTCTTGCGTTCTGATAAAGATACGCAATCTAGCTTTTATCGTATATTTTTTAGACAGGTACGCAGAACATCCACCCTTTTTCCTCTTTCCGCAAGGCTGTCTGTTTCAATTTCCAGCTCTACTGTCTCAGGTGCCGCTGTCTCCAAATGTATTTCTGTCTCCATCTCCTTTACATGCACTCTGATTTCTCCCCGCACCGACCGATAACTGCATGTAAATTCACGCATCCCCTGCGGCAGATACGGACGAACCAGCGTCTTTTTAAATCCCGGCTCCAGCGGCTGTATCCCCGCGATGCCATTATAATACCATTCAATAATATGCCCCATCATATCATGGCAGTGGCTTCTCGGATTCGTCTCCCAGTATTCTCCCAGCGTCGTCTCCCCATCCAGTACAAACGCATAATAACTCGGATGTTCTTCTTTCAGGATATATTCCGCGATCACATCATTCATCCCAAGACTGCGGGCAGTCTGTATGACATACGGGAGCCCTACTTCTCCGCTGATTAGCGCACCGCTCTTGTTTAAGATATACACAAACGCCTTTTTAATATCCTCGATTTTATCCTCCGGCGCAAGCCCCCAGAATAACGGCAGCGCCTCACAGGCCTGCGTCAGCAGCACTTCATCCGGGTGATCCCATGCGTGGTAGCACCAGAACCCTTCCTGCGGATGCTGTACCAACAGCTTTTCGTTATAATTTTCCTTGACGCCCCTCGCGTACTCCTCCAATCCTGCCCGGTCAGCATCCCGGCCCAGTATTGCGGCAAATCTGGCCAGCGTGACAGCATCCGCATACAAAAATGCTGTCTCAATATTCTCTCTCGCCAGCTCATTGCTTGGATTTCCCCAGTCTCCAAGCCCATGATTCAAAAAGCCGTCCGCATTCACCCTTGTCTTTAAATACTTAAAATACCGCATTCCCGCTTCGTAATTATCACGGACAATCCGCTCATCCCCATAAAACTGATAATGCCACCATGTTCCTAAGATACAAGTACTTCCCCAAGGAATAATATCATAAAAACTGCCCATTCCCGGCACTGGCAGCACATTGGGTATATAGCACGGGCATTGGGAAGGCATCATCCCATCGCCCGGATATACCTTGCGTCCCTCAAAATCAAAAAAATAATCCAAAGCCGTATGCTGCCCCATGCGCATATCCAGCAGAAATTTTTCCCACAGCCTGCTCCCATCCTTCATATAGAAGATCGACGGCGCCATCAAATGGTTCGGCTCCTGCCATGCAAAGCGCTCAATCGTCGGGCAGTCCGTATGGACGCTGAGCATATTTGCCTCCACCGTCCTTTCAATCATTTGATAAATCTGTTTATAACGCTCATCATCACAGGCAAATGCACCATCCGTCTTCCATGCACTGCTGATGGCATGTGCTTTCACATTCCGGATGCTGACAGAATCTTCCGTCCTCTTATTTTCCACATTTCCGGCGGATGCTGTCTGCTCTTTTCCTGTGCTGTCAGTTGAGGATGTCTGCCCTTTTCCTATGCTGTCTGCCGGTGGCATCTGCCCTTTTATCCGTCCGCCGCCGTCACCTGCCGGAATCTTCTCAACCGCTGCATATCTTCCGGCAAAATAAGTAAATTTCATCCTGAATGTTTCCCATGAATCATCCTCTCCGATCACAAATGTAATGCAGGAATCCAGATTCACCCATCCCTTCGCCATCTGGTCTATATCCCCGTCCGGCCCTAATTTTTCCGCAGGATACAGCAGAATCTGATCTCCTGCCTTCCCACGCGCCTCTAGCTCCAATATACCGGACATATTCTGGCCAAAATCATAAATATATCTTTTCCGCGGCTCTGCGTCACCCTCTGCCTTTACCACTTCCCCCAGCAGCTGTCCATCATACGTATGTATCACCTTCACAGCAGGCTGAAACTGTCTGCTTAACTCAGCTTTCGGCTGCTCCTCTTTGCTTAAAACTGCTGCCTTCTCCCAGCCCGATGCATCAAATCCAGCTTCACACCATCCTTTCTGCCGAAACCGGAAATCAATCGTCTCCGAACCGTATACATTACTCATGACTACTGGATGCTTTTTTACTTCAAATGCATCGTCTGCCTGAATCACCATAGATGTGCCGTCTCTATAGGCTATGCTCAATTCCAGAGCCAGCACAAGCTCTTTGCCATACGGCTGATATGGATTGGGATTCGGCGGCATGAACTTTGGAAATGCAAAGGTATAATGCTCATCCATCTTATGATACCATCCATTGCCGACCTCGGCTCCTAAGACATTTTCACCTTCCACAATGTATTCTGTCACATCAAACTCTACATACTGGATATATTTCCGATAATCCGTCCATCCCGGATCCAGTTCATGATCTCCCACTTTTTTTCCATTCATATAAAATACAAACTGCCCCAGACCGCATACTTTCGCGGACGCTTTTTCTACTTCCTTGTCTATGCAGAACTTTTTTCTTGCATAAAACGGCGCTGCCGTCTGATTGGTGATCCAGCTGCCTAATTCAATTCCCATTTCCCTGTCTCCTTTTTGATTCATTCTTAAATTCTGATCAAATATTACATATTGAATAGTTGTTTCATTATATCACAGATTGAGAACAGCAATCATATAAAACACGACAATTTAGGATGAAAAATGCGACGCACTGCCTTTTATAGGTAACAGTTCAGATAGGGTGTTACTTTTGACCCGGACGCCGGGTGAGAGGAGCTGTCCCGTCTTCCTGTGACGTTGGAAGAATGCTTAGAAGCCCTTAGTATTCTGTTC
>CANDMV010000058.1 GCA_947385875.1 uncultured Eubacterium sp.
GGTTCTGAAGATGAATTTACCGTTCTCATTTTAAGGCTTATCAAAAGCAGCCGGGACAGCTCCTCTCACCCGGCATCCGAGTATCCAAAAATGTAGCACCCTATCTGAACTGTTATCATGGCAGACCATTTTTATGAAGCAAATAAGAAAAAACAGTATCTATATAGAATCGAATCTGTTATAATAATTTTATCATATATTTTAGATGACTTGAGCTTGTTATTATGGATACACCAAAAAGAGTATGCTTTACAATATCGAAAGTGTAACGATACCCGCGAACCAAAAATTTTTTCAAATTCATTTGCTTTCGCGGGCATATACGGGAAGCAGCTTTGGCAAAAGGAGTGTACTTATGACTAAAAATAAACAGAGCAGCGGGATTACGTATCAAAATAAAGATGTCCTGTCTAAGATTCTGGCTGAAAATTTAAAAGAAAAATCATTAAAGGTATACGGACTCGATCTACCAAAAATAACACAAGTCCTGCCTACGAATCTCCCGGTAGTACAGGCAAATGAAATAAATGAGGATAGATAATTTATTTTTGTTGGAAGATGGTTCTGTTGCGATTATAGACTATGAAAGTTCGGTGAAGTACGAAAATTATGTAAAATATTTAAATTATATAGTACGTGTTATGGAAAGATACAAGAGAGACAGGGCACCACAGATTCGTATGATCGTGATTTATACTGCAGATGTGGAAAAGGCTGATGAGTACTTTCAAGCGGGATGCCTCACTTTGAGATTAGAGCAGGCATTTCTTATCGGAATCGATTCGGAAGGTGTGTATAAAGAGATAAAAAGAAAACTGGAGAAAGGAAAACAGTTATCGGATGATGAATTAATGAAACTGATGATCCTGCCGCTTACTTATAAAGGAAAGGATAAAAAGAAGCAGGGGGTAAAGCAGGCAGTTGAATTAGCAAAACAGATAGAAGATACACAGAAGAAGACGTTTGTATTGTCTGGCATATTGGTTTTTGCGGATAAGATTATTGATGCTGATACGGCAAAGTATAGAAAGGAGGTTATAAGTATGACACAGGTCGCAGAATTATTGTTGGAAGAAGGAAGAGAAGAAGGAAGAGAAGAAGGAAGGAAACAGGGGATTCATACACTGATTGAGAGTCTTAGATCATTTTCGATCCCGGATGAAACAATTATAGGGCAGCTGATAGAACGATATGAGCTTACAAAAGATGAGGCAAGCGTATTTATAGGACAAAAATAATATATGTATGATTAAGGGAAATTTATGAGACAGGTAAGTATTTGTAATGCACCTCGCTTAGGCGGGGTGTTTTTATATCTGGAAAAGTTCTGCGATTGGTGCTATACTGTGTCTGAACCTAAATAAAATGCAGAAACAGGATTTGGAGGGAGAATGAAAATGGAGATCACAAAACAGTTTGAAAATGAAATCGCCCCGTTTTTCTGGGCTGGGAATAGCAAGGGGGCTTCTGTCTGCCTGAATGTGGGCGGGTATCTTCAGGAGCTTTTCGACACCCGCGCAGACGAGGGATTTATAGGAAACGGCTATGACTGGGGGAGTCTGGCGCAGGTATTTTTGGATGAAAAGTGTGCAAAGCTGCAGGGAAAGATCAGCTTTGACCCTGAAGCAGATCTGTTCTGTGCCTATTCAGAGGATTCGGAAGCTTTGGCGGATTTTATTCTCCGTTTCAGGAAAGCGTGTGGTGACAAAGCCTTGATATCTGACTTGTTTAGCCGTGCAGAATTGGACTGACCAGAATTTGCTCAGGAGGTTTTTGTTAAATGGATTTTATCAAAATGCTGCGGGAGGATAAAGACTTGTCAGAGTTGCTTTGTGATGTCTGCGATCTGGAGATCTTTTCGGAATTTAAGACACCGCAGGATGAATTTGGGCATCTGGCCTATAATATCTTAGGAAAAACATTTGCCCAAACAGGCTCCGGCATTGAATACATTTTACTGGAAGACGGTTCGATCGGTTTTTGGGGAAGTGAAGGGGAATGCGGCAGGATTGCGGATAACCTGAATGATTTTTTTGAATTTATGGTAAACTGTCCCTATTGGTCAGATTATTTGGACGAGGACGAATATCAGGACATAGAGGAGCTTGGTGCTTTTGCGAAAGAAGTCTTTGCGGAACATGTGGAAAGCGCTGCGGAGATTGACTTCGATCTGCCTAGAGCGCAGCAGGAATTAGCAGACCGTTTAGGAATCGAGAAGAAAGAGGATGTTACAGGTATATTGATGCGGTTTTATCATTATACGAAGCGTGAACCTCGCTTGATCTCAACATATATAGAAGATGATGGCAGTATACATAGCGGCACAGGTTCCTTGTTTGATCGTTGAATATTGTATTGGAGCATTTGCATATGGAAAGTAAAATGAATAAGAAAAAGAAGACAGCATGGCAGGGTTACATTGCAATGGTGTTTTTTATGCTGATTGGAGCAGCCTGCGGTGTGCTGATGGCTAAGTATTTTGGAGATTCTGTTGAGAAAGGCGGGGATGTGTCGGTAAGCCTGTTTCAGCTGGCGGGTTTGTTTGTCATTATGTATGTGATGATTATTGTACAGACGATCATACATGAAGCAGGGCATATGGTTTTTGGAATGCTGACAGGGTACCGGTTTCGTTCCTTTCGGATTTTCAGTTTTATGTGGCTGAAGGAGAATGGGCGTATTCGGCTCCGCAGGCTTGTAATTGCCGGGACAGGAGGACAGTGCCTTATGGCTCCGCCTGATTTTGTGGATGGAAAAATTCCTGTTATGCTGTATAACTTTGGCGGGGTGATTTTTAATATGGCTGCCGGGATTATATTCGAAGGTTTATATTTTATGACATCCAAAATGCCGCTTGTCTCTATCGTCATGCAGATGGGTGCGGTGATTGGCTTTGCTTTTGCCATCCTCAATGGCATACCGCTTAAGATGGGTACGGTGGACAACGATGGGCATAATGCGTTCGCACTCAGGCGAAGCAGGGATGCGCAGTACGGCTTTTGGCTGCAGATGAAGGTAAATGAGCAGACCGCTGAGGGAATACGGATCAAAGATATGCCCGATCAGTGGTTTCAGGTTCCTTCTGATGAGGAAATGAAAAACAGCATGACTGCCGTGCGGGGTGTGCTTGTATGCAGCCGGCTGATGGATGCACAGCATTTTGACGAAGCAGATCAGCTGATGGAGCATCTTTTAGAAATTGAAAGCGGAATTGTCGCGCTTCACCGTCATCTTATGATCTGCGACCGTATGTATATTGAATTAATCACGCTAAACCGCCAGGATGTTTTGAATGGCATGCTGTCGAAGGAACAGAAAAAGTTAATGAAAGCGATGAAAAAATACCCGTCTGTCCTTCGGACGGAATATGCATATGCGCTGTTGGCACAGCGGGATACTGCAAAGGCAGATAAACAGAAGGCTTTATTTGAAAAGTGCGCGGCTGCTTATCCGTATCCGGTGGAGATTCGTGCGGAAAAAGAGCTGATGGATATTGCAAGGCAGAAGTATCCGAGTATGATTGGCAAGGGCGGAAGATGTAGTATGGAGCAGGGGAACAGATAGCTGAGGTTTAAGGACAAAAGGAGAAGCAGGGCGATGGAATTATCAGCAGATCGTCAGAATAAAATAAAGTCTGTGAAAGAAAATATACAAAAAGTAATTGTCGGCAAAGAGAAGGTCATTGACCTCGTACTGACCGCGCTGACTGCCGGAGGGCATGTGCTGCTTGAGGATGTACCGGGAACGGGAAAGACGATGCTGGCTAAGACACTGGCAAAATCACTTCGGGCGGATTTTGCCAGAATCCAGTTTACGCCGGATCTTCTGCCGTCGGATGTAACGGGGCTTAATTACTTTAATCAAAAGCAGGGGGAATTTGTGTTTCGAAAAGGGCCGGTATTTGCCAATATCGTGCTGGCAGATGAGATTAACCGTGCGACTCCGCGTACACAGTCCAGCCTGCTGGAGTGTATGGAAGAGGGGCAGGTAACGATTGATGGTGAGACTAGGGCTGTCGGAAATCCTTTTTTTGTAATAGCCACACAAAATCCTGTGGAGACAGCGGGAACGTTTCCTCTGCCGGAAGCACAGCTGGATCGTTTTTTGATGCAGATTGATATGGGGCTGCCGGATGAAGAGGAAGAGCTGCAAATCATGAATCGGTTTATGCGTGATGATCCTCTGGAAGAGGTTGTTCCGGTGATGAATCTGGAAGAGCTGTGTTCGCTGACGCGTTACAGCAGGGATATTTTCATACATCCGTCATTGATGGAATATATCGTTGCATTAGTGCAGGCGACCAGAAAGGATACAAAGGCATTTATGGGAGTCAGTCCGCGCGGAACGCTGGCGTTTATGCGGTCTGTCCAGTCTTATGCCATGATTCAGGGCAGGGATTATGTAGTGCCGGAAGATATAAAGACACTGGCAGTGCCGGTGATGGCGCATCGGGTAGTCGTAGCAGGAGGCGGGCTTGGCAGTGATAAACGCAGGTTCATCGAGCAGATTTTAGGAAGTGTAAATGTGCCGAGTGAGGAATGGGAACGAGTGTGATTGCAGAAAAATTTCAAGATGGAAAACCAACGCTGGAACAAATGCATAAGATAAACAAAACAGTCATATGGGTATCATTGTCCATATTTGAGTAGCAGCGGGTGTAAGAATCACAGGCAGTGTAGGAGGCTGTACATAGAATGTATTGCGAAGCAGATTTGGTAAGAATTGCCAAAAGGGAAAATAATAGTAAACGAAGCTATGTCGTAGTAAACCGCCTGCAGGGCAAGCATATTCCTGTCAAGCCAGGACAGGCGCTTTCCATGTTTTGGGCATTAGCGGAAATACTTAAGAACACATATAGGAATGAAAAGCTGTTGCTGATAGGATTCGCGGAAACAGCGACTGCGATTGGAGCGGCTGTGGCGGTGGCAGTGGATGCATACTATTTACAGACGACCAGAGAAAATCTCGAAGGTGTAAACTATTTATATTTCTGTGAAGAACACAGCCATGCTACGGAACAGAAGTTGGTGAAGGATGATCTGGACAGGATTGTTCCCCAAATTGACCGTATTGTATTTGTAGAAGATGAAGTGACGACGGGAAAGACAATTCTAAATATTGTTGCTATATTGGAAAAAGAGTATCCGGGGCAGGCATCTTATGCAGCTGCGTCTATTTTAAACGGCATGGACCAAAAAGCCTTGGAAGCTTATCGGCTAAGACAGATTGAGCTTCAATATCTGGTAAAAACAGACCATGCATCTTATGAGAAGGCAGTGCAGCAGTATAGGAGAGAGGGCGCATATATTATATGTACAAAAGGGCTGGATACAGCAAAACTGCATACTGAGCAGAACGAAGAGACTGACATGAGAGATGCAGCAAAACTGTATACTGAGCAGATCGAAGAATCTTTCATGAAAGAGCAGCAGAATCTAGGGCTGTCAGCAGGTCAAAATGCACGAAATACTGCGGGTACGCACTCAACTCCTCTAGCGCTAGCGGAGAAAACTCACCCGGATAGAAAAGTCGTTACAGCTGCATATATGGAGATAAAAGGCTGGATGGATGCAAGAAGACTGGTATCTGCTGTCTCATATGAGCAGGCATGTATGCAGCTATGGCGGGACATTGACAGTCGGCTGCATGACGTGCTGCTTGACAGGGTGCTGGTATTAGGGACAGAGGAGTTTATGTATCCGGCACTGCTGACCGCCGGGCAGATCGCGCAGAATGCCCGTGAAGTATGGTTTCATGCGACGACCCGCAGTCCGATTGCGGTATTTAATGATTGCGGCTATCCGCTGCATGTCAGATATGAGCTGTGCAGTCTGTATGATAAGAACAGGCGTACATTTATCTATGACATCGGTTCATACGATACGGTTTTGATTATCACAGATGCCCACAATGAGCAGCGTGAGGGAATCGCTTCTCTGATTCAGGCGGCAGCTGATAAAAATAAGAGAATTTATGTGATAAGGTGGTGCTGATTTGAGGACTTCTTATAAAAAAGAGGATGTCATATTATTGCTGAAGGATATTACTGGAATGGTAACGCCGCAGACGACGAAAGAGCGTGAAAGGCTGATTCAGGCCGGAAGGCATTATTGTGAGATGCTTCCGATCGAGTATGTCCCTACAGAAAAATATATTCAGGTATATGAAGAAGCGCTTGAGCTATATGCAGAGCCGACTGCTGCGGCAGTGGGAAGGCTGGCGGATCAGATTATGATGCAGCGGGGAGAAAATACAGTTCTGGTGTCTCTGGCAAGGGCGGGCATACCGATCGGCATTTTAGTAAAGAGATACCTGAAATGGAAATATCAGATCGAAGTACCGCATTATTCGATTTCTATTATCCGCGGCAGGGGAATTGACAGGAATGCCATGGATTATCTGCTTGGGCGTTATGAGCCGCAGCAGCTTTTGTTTATCGATGGCTGGGTAGGAAAAGGTGCGATACTGCGTGAATTAGAAAAGGACGTGGCAGAATACGCAGGCGTATCATCAAAGATCGCAGTGCTTGCCGATCCGGCAAATATAACGGATTTATGCGGAACACATGAAGATCTGCTGATACCGAGCTCCTGCTTAAACTGTACGGTCTCCGGGCTTATCAGCCGTACTTTTTTGAGAAGCGATATTATAGGAGAGAAAGATTTCCACGGGGCAGTTTATTATGGAGAATTGGAGCAGGCGGATTTATCCTATGAATTTATAGAGGCAGTGGAGCAGTATTTTAAACAGTATGACAGCCGTGATCTGACGGATGGTATGAATGACAGCCGTGATCTGACAGATGATATGAATGACAGTCGGAAAACTGCACATGAAACTGTCGTGAGAGAAGGAGATCATACTGATAGTCGGACGCAGAAAGGGAAAGCTTTGCATGAAACCGATATGGAAGCATATACTGATAGGCAGCGGCAGAAAGGGGAAGCTGTACAAGGAACCGGCGTGGAAGAAGTGCATAAGATTGCGGACGCATTTGGTATCGAAGATCTTAATTTTATCAAGCCCGGAATCGGAGAGACTACGAGAGTCCTGCTAAGGAGGGTTCCGTGGAAAGTACTGGTTCATGAAGCATATCAGTCTGACAAATCCCTCCGTCATATTTTAAGGCTTGCAGAGGAAAAAAATGTTCCTGTAGAGTATTTTCCTCTGCAATGCTATAAGTGCTGTGGGCTCATTAAAAAAATCGCGGATGCATAGTGGTTTAAAACGCGATCAAATTTAGACAATTCCATAAGCATCTGCCATCCACAGCACCTGCTTAGCCCAGTTTCCATGTGTCTTATATTCATCCATCCGCTCCCGGTCGATATTTGCGGATACAAAAGAGTCGGATGAGGTATCCCAGTTTAAAATGCGCCTTGCATCTGCATAGTCTTTTTGTGGTACCCGGTACGCATCGTTGATAACTGCAATCTGATTTGGATGTATCACGGTCTTACCGATAAATCCGCACAGCCTGTCGTCAGAGATTTCCTGAAGCAGTCCGGTCTTCCAGCTGCTGCCGCTGTAATATTCCCATACGGGGCCGGATATGACATAATCCATGCCGTAGACTGTGATAATATCAGAAAAAATATTTGATATTGGCCGGATTTTATGTATTGATTCATCCGCATGGCGGCGAAAACCAAATAAATGGCAGAAATCATTTCCGCCTACGCGGATATTCAGCACGAGCTGTTCGATTTTGCCAAGCTTGTCTTTGAGCGCATATAGCAGGTCATAACGATTTCGCAGGTCGGTCATGCTGGCGCTTTCGAAAATAGGCATCATATACAGCGGCTTCTGAGAGCATTCATTGGCTTTTATCATGGTCTGTATATAGCTGTCTGCATTTTCCATGCAAAATTTAGGAATAATAAATCCGCTTATTATTCGGACACTGTCGCTAAACAGATCAAGCAGCTTTAATATTTGTTCAGGATACCTTACACGGATAAATATTTTGGGCAGATAGAAGCTGGAGCAGCTTGCGGCCTGATTAATTTGTCTGATGGATGATACCAGACACTGCTCTGCTTTTTCTACGCAGCTGTCATTAATCGTATCTTCCAGACAGAGTGCCAGTGAAAATTTTTCGCCTAGTTTTTGGCGGGTGATGGAAGAGACGATTGTCTCACGGTTGGCCGGACAGTATAGGAGAGGGCCGACGTTATAATATTGGGGTGCATTTTTCATGCTTTTAGGCTCCTTTCATCGTAGAACGCTTGAAATTTTGGGATATTCTTTAAGTGCGGTGTTTCAAATTCGCTGATAGCTTTCGCAGGGAAGTTCCCAGTTGCAGTTCGGCTGATAACGGATATTGTAACATAAATGAAGCTGTTTCACTATAGTGAATTTGTTTTTAGATAATGATAAATTATTATGCTGATCAGTGCAGGGATTTATATGGCTATTTATCTCCATAATGACCTCTGCAGTGGGCGATGCAGAGCCGTACGTTTACCATATGGCAGACGATGCGGTCTTTTTCGTTGATGCGGTGGATGTATTGCCACTGCAGGTTGCTGGAGAGATTCCGGTTTCCCGGTGCCTATAGTGGTCTCAAACGGGATGCAGTTTTCGCGTAAAACTGGAAAAGAGGATAGAAGCAGAGGAATGCCATAAGCGGCATATAGCGGAGATTGAGGAAATGCAGAGGAATAGGCTTGAACGAAGTCTTTTTTCTGTTCTTAAGAGAATAGGTAACAGTTGTTACTTTCACACCCAATGTCATTAACTTAACGGCCTCCCTGACGACTCTGCGTCTGGCGGGACGGATTTGTCTGGCGGCTCATGCTCTGTGCGGACTGGAGAAACGCTGCGGTGAACGAATCGCTAACTCCGACTAAGACGCTCAGCAAAGGCTTCACGCCTAAGTCTACGTACCCAACGGGCAGGATCAAGCGATGGATTTCACCTCCGCTAAAAACGCCCCTTAAACGTCTTTACAGAGCATGAGCCTCTTAAGCTAATCAGCTGCTTGTCTTTGGACAGACAAAACAATATCAGCCACAGAAGATCCAGTAGCGGCGGATGGTTGTAAAATGGGGAATAAGCAGGAATGAGACTATAGATCACCTTGTATTTGATAAAAGCAAGCTTTTTGTATAGCATCGGTCAGCAATGACTGGTGCTTTCTTTATACCCGCGGCCCGGATTCGTCCAGGCTTTTTTTGTGCCGTTTTGAGGAAAGGTGGTTTTGGGATAATTGTTTTAGTTAACATTTTATATAGAATTGTTATGCATTATGCATGTAATACTGATCTTGCAGCCCGCTGACAGCAGGGCGTCCGGCGTTTTTCCCCTGATTTGTTCAAAAAATAATCCCAATCAAGTATTCACGAAATGATTTTTAGCGGATTTGTTAGCAGACATTCTAATTTTTTATTGATTTTATCTAATTTTTTTATTGTAATCGATTTAATTTTTGTGATATTCAACAATTTTTTACATAATAGTTGCAAAATCTCTTAAAAACGAATAGAATGCTAATAGGCTATAAATGATTGAAATATTTTCACTAACAGAATTATTTCGATATAACAATTCTATATAAAATGTTATGCATTACATCCGTAATACTGCTGCGGCACGGGAGGTTTGGATATGCAGGAATTAGATTATTTGAAAATGGGGAAAAGGATTCGCCAGCTTCGTAAGGTGAAAGGCTGGTCGCAGGAAAAGCTTGCAGCAAAATGTGGCATCAGTCAGAACTTTATGGGTAAGATTGAGCGGGGAGACAGAAAAATGAGTATGGATACTTTCGCCAGACTGTGCATGGAGCTTGAGACAGATGCAGATGCGCTGCTGTGGGGAGTTGTACAGGAAAAGGATTCTGCGGCGGAAAATATGTGGAAGCGTCTGGCCGGTCAGAATTCTGATAGTTATTCTATGTATATCAGAATTATGAAATCCGTGGCGGAAATTATGAACGAGGCGTGAGAGATGCATGGCAGCATTGCTGACTGACGGTATTTTCCCGGCGGGTACTATGCGGCAGATGTGTAAATAAATAACTGCTGAATAGTGTGCCCGATTTTTTTCGAGAGTGATATCCCGAATTAGGTGTATGGCGGGGATTTTTGGACAGCGCTATCGGGGGAAAAGACAGGCAATGCTGGCAGATGTTTATAGTTCTTTAGCAGTGCTGTTAGTTCAAATATCATCGTGCCAGTATATTATACGGACGAGCAATAAATTTGCGGACAACGCCGACTCACGAGCGCAATTTCGGAAACGATATAGAAAATTTTATCGCTCGTGAGTATAGAAGATGTTGGAGTATAGGAAAAGGCGGAAAGATGAAAAAAATAGGAAACAAGGAAAAAGGACAGATCTTTCAGCTGATCAAAATTTTTTTAATGCTGGAGGGAACGATACTTATTTTTTTAGGAATCTTTTATTATTCCTGCGGACAGGAACTGTATATCAGGGATTCCAGAGGAAATGAAGCAGGGTTTCAAGCCACAGACTCGGCGGGAGAGATGACTGAGGGGATGGAAGTGGCTCAGACCTATACGTCACAGATGGATATGATCGATCAGATAGGAGTTATGATTTCAGACTATGGACAGGCGTTTGCAGGAGAATTGTATGTAAAATGTGAAGACATCACGGACGGGTATCTGATTGCGGAGAAGAGATTTTCGGGAGAAGAACTTGGGACGAATCAGTATGTCTGCCTTGATGTCGGCGGTGTGAGAGTGCGGCGAGGGAATCGGATCAAAATTACTTGTATTTCAAATGGCGTTTCCGGCAGAGCATTGACCGTTTTATACAGCAGAGAGCCAGAGCCTGAGAACAGGGAGCTGTTGGCTGGTGCACAGCTTACCATAGACGGAACACCTGTGGATGGGATGATGTGCCTGATGCTTCAGGGGCGTGATGATGTATGGACAGGCCCGAATTACTGGAAGCTGGTTTGTGCAGCGGTACTTCTTTCAGCTGTCTGGTACGCGGCAGAGCTGGACCGGCGCCGGAGGGGGAAATGGAGCTTTTTGTTTGGGATGAGGGACATTTTGCAAAAATATGGCTTTTTGATCCGCCAGCTCGTGCAGAGAGACTTCAAGGTTCGTTACAAGCGTTCGGTTCTTGGAGTGCTGTGGAGCTTTTTGAATCCGCTGCTGATGATGATCGTGCAGTATATGGTCTTTTCGCGGCTGTTTTTGTCGGACATCGAGAATTATCCGGTATATCTGCTGAGCGGAATGGTCGTATTTAATTTTTTCAGTGAAGGGGTCGGTCAGGCGCTTTCCTCCATTGTCGGAAATGCCGCCCTCATTACGAAGGTGTATATTCCCAAATACATTTATCCGGTTACGCGTGTTCTGCTGAGCGGCATAAATCTGGTTATGTCATTTATCCCGTTATTTCTTGCGGTACTGATTACCGGAGAGCGTATTACAAAAGCATATCTGATGCTGCCATATATTCTCTGCTGCGTTATGGTATTTACGATCGGGCTTGGGATGGCGCTGGCTGCGGGCATGACATTTTTTCGGGATGTGCAGTTTTTGTGGGGAGTGGCAAGTATGCTGTGGATGTATCTGACACCGCTGTTTTACCCGGTTTCTATTATACCAGACAGCTTCCGTCCGGTTATTATGGCAAATCCTATGTACAGCTTCGTGGGTGCGGTGCGCAGTATTGTGATGGGCGGCGCGGCTCCGCAGCCCAGGGTCTTTTTTATGTGTACAATGTCCGCGCTTGTGATGCTTGCGGCAGGAAGTATGATCTTTAAGAAAACACAGGACAGGTTTGTGTTCTATATTTAGGAGGCGAAAGACATGCCGATGGTAGCTGTAAAGGATGTGTCGCTTAGATTTAAAATGGATAAAAACAGGGCGGATTCTTTGAAAGAATTCTGCGTGCGCTGGCTTAAGCGCGATCTGGAATCGGAAAGCTTCTGGGCGCTGGACCACGTTTCTTTTACGGTAGAAAAAGGAGACGTGGTGGGCATTATCGGCCATAACGGCGCGGGGAAGAGTACGCTGTTAAAAGTTATTTCCGGCATTATGAAGCCGACGCATGGTTCGGTGGAAGTGTGCGGCAGCATTGTACCGATGCTGGAGCTTGGCTCCGGCTTTGATATGGAGCTGTCCGGCAGGGAAAATATATATCTGAATGGCGCTATTTTAGGCTATTCCCAGAAGTTTTTACACAGCAGGTACGAAGAAATCGTGGAATTTTCAGAGCTTGGAGATTTTATTGAGGCGCCCCTTAGGACTTATTCTTCTGGAATGCTCGCAAGGCTGGCGTTTTCCATCGCGTGTATCATAGAACCGGAAATTCTAATCGTCGATGAGATTCTGTCAGTCGGTGATGCGGATTTTCAGGAAAAAAGCCGCGCGCGAATGATGAAGATGATGTCCGGCGGCACGACGGTATTTTTTGTATCACATAGTCTTTTGCAGATACGGGAAATGTGCAGCAGGGCAGTCTGGCTAGAGCACGGACAGGTGCAGGCTGTGGGAGCGGCAGAGGATGTGTGCAGCATGTATGAAGGGAAAAGGTGAAGGAAATGAGCGCATGTATGAGGAGAAAAGGTGAAGGAAATATGCAGCATGTATGAGGAAAAAAGGCGAAGGGAATGTGCAGCATGTATGAGGAAAAAAGGCGAAGGGAATGTGCAGCATGTATGAGGGAAAAGGTGAAGGAAATGGGCAGCATGGATAAGGAGAATGTATGAGCAGAATACAGATACTGGTAGCCTCGAATAAGGATGTATATGTGCCGGACAACGGACTGCTGCGTCTGGTGCAGGCAGGAAGCGCGTCTGCGGAGCAGAGGATAGAGAATATGCTGCATGATGACGAGGGAGAGAGTATTTCTGAAAAAAATAAAACCTTCTGCGAATTGACAGTGCAGTACTGGGCGTGGAAAAATCTGGAAGCAGATTATTATGGCTTTTTTCACTACCGCAGATATATGGACTTCTCAAGAGAATATTCAAGGGAGGGCAGAAAAATGCCTGTTGGATATAGGCGGCACAGGATGCTTCCCAGATCGGCAGAAAAATGCTGTTATAAAAGAGAGCCTGCCGATCATAGGTCGGCAAACCGGGAAGCGGGCAGCAGACAAGATCTGTCATACCGGGAAGCGGGCAGCAGACAAAATCTGTTATACCGGGAAGTAGGCGGCAGGCACGATCTGTCATACCGGGTAGTGGGCCGCAGACATGTGCCGCCATACAAGGAAGTGGACAGTATACATGCGGATCTGACATCATATGGACTGGAAGAAAAGCATATGCGAAGAGTAATAGAAGCATACGATGTGATTACCGTGCTCGGTGAATGGATGAATGTGACGGTCTATGAACAGTACTGCCAGTTTCATGACAGGGCAGACATGGACAGAGCCATACGGATATTAAAAGAAAAATATCCGAAGTATGCTGAATCGTGCAGTCTTTATATGAAGTCCAGATATATTTATTTTTGTAATATGTATATTATGAGGCGGAAATATTTTTATGCATATATGGAATGGCTGTTTCCGATTCTGGAGGCTTTTGAAGCGGAAACAGATTTTTCAGAATGCAGTGAACGGCAGCTGCGTGCGCCGGCTTTTTTAGCAGAACGGTTATTCGGAGTCTGGTATACGCAGCTGAAAAGAAAGAGTACAGCCAGATGCTGTGAGCTTGGATACTTGATCTTCCATAATACGGCGCCGCGCC
Source organism: uncultured Eubacterium sp. (assembly GCA_947385875.1). Taxonomy (GTDB): domain Bacteria; phylum Bacillota; class Clostridia; order Lachnospirales; family Lachnospiraceae; genus Eubacterium_J. The sequence continues at coordinate 13,682 of CANDMV010000058.1, forward strand.
GGATGCTGCGTCCATATTTCGGGGCAGACAGTGTCTGTCTGGCATCAGCATCGAACGATGCGTTTGCACCGTATCTGGGCGTGATGCTCCAGTCCGCAGCGGAACATGTGGATCCTGCTGAAAATTATGATATTATCATCCTTCATGCGGGCATCCGTCTCGAATATCAGAAGACGCTGGAACAGATCACGGATGGAAGGCCGAATATGAAAATACGGTTTTTAGATGTATCCGATGCTATGGCAGGTATAGACCTCCCGGTTCATCATCATTTTTCGATCGAGACATATTACCGCTATCTGCTTCTGGATCTGCTGCCGGAATATGAAAAGGTACTCTGGATGGATGCAGATCTTGTGATACTTCAGGATGTGGGAAATCTGTATCATACACCTCTCTGCGGACACAGTGTGGGTGCAGTGCTGGATCTGGACGTGATAGGCGCTTATAAATCCGATCCGCAGGTAAAGAAGTATATAGATCAAAAGCTTAAAATCAGACAGCCGCACCGTTATTTTCAGGCAGGAGTCATGCTGCTTAATCTAACTAAAATTCGCAAAAAATACAGCGCATGGGATTTGATACGAATGAGCGTAAAGTATCCGTGGCGGATGCTCGATCAGGATGTATTGAACAAAGCGCTGGAGGGGGACGTGCTCGAACTGGAACAGAAGTGGAATGTTCTTATGAACTGGCAGCACTGCGGCAGCTGCCGTATAGATCTGCTAAAAAACGCGCCGTATGAGCTTTTTGGCAGATATCTGGCTGCAAGGGAGGAGCCGGCTGTGATTCATTATGCGGGAGGCTTTAAGCCGTGGAAGGTTCCAGACTGTGATTATGCACAGCTGTTCTGGGAATATGCCAGACGCTCCCCGTTTTATGAGGTGATTTTATACAGTCGGGTGCCGGAAGCAGGATTTCAGCTGTATCAAGGCGCAGCTGCCAGAAGGAGCTTTCGGTTAAAGCCGACGAACATTGTAATTACGGTCAATATGAGCAGAGTAAACAGGCTGCTTCCGCCGGGTACTATGCGCAGACGCATTGTAAGGACAGTCTGCGGAAAGTTTTTATAGAAGACATTTTATAGAAGTTTAGGGAGAGTAGGATATGATATTAGTGACAGGAGGGGCCGGATATATCGGCAGTCATGTGAATAAGGAACTGCATCGTCGGAGATATCAGACGATCATATATGACAATCTGATTTATGGACATCCAGAAAGCGTCAGGCAGGGCATATTAGAAATCGGTGATCTGGCCGATGAAATGAGGCTGGAGGAAATTTTTACAAAGTATCCGATTGATGCAGTGATGCATTTTGCAGCATATGCATATGTGGGAGAATCGGTGAAGAAACCGGCAGAATATTATATCAATAATATATGCAATACGATTCATCTGCTGGAAGCGATGCGCCGTCATCAGGTGCATATAATCGTCTTTTCTTCGAGCTGTGCATCCTATGGAGTGCCAGCGCAGCTTCCGATTACAGAAGGTATGCAGCAGTGTCCGGTCAGCCCGTATGGACGGACAAAATGGATGGCGGAGCAGATTCTGGAAGATTACAGACAGGCATATGAGCTTTCATACAGCTGTCTTCGCTATTTTAACGCAGCCGGGGCGGATCCTGACGGAGAGCTGGGAGAGAGCCATATGCCGGAAACCCATCTGATTCCACTTGTGCTGGAGGCTGCGGCAGGCATGAGGGAGAGTGTCAGCATCTATGGAACGGATTATCCGACGCCGGACGGAACCTGTATCAGAGACTATATCCATGTTCAAGATCTGGCGGATGCGCATATACGGGCGCTTGAGTATTTAATGTCAGGCGGGGAGAGTGTCTGTCTGAACCTGGGCAGTGGGAAAGGATGGTCTGTCGCGCAGGTCATCGATACGGTCAGACAGGTAACAGGCAGGGATTTTATTGTAAAAAAAGAGGCGGCGAGGGCTGGTGATCCGCCGGCGCTGGTTGGGAGCGCTGAATTGGCAGGAAAGGTTCTGGGGTGGCAGCCGAGATACGGAGATCTTCAGGTGATCGTGGAACATGCATGGAAGTGGATGCAGAGGAAAGGGTATTAGAGGAGAAAGGATGATGGGAAAAGATATTAAAATAATGGTTGTGTGCCATAAAAAGGCTGTAACAGCAAAAAATGATTATTTATATCCGATTCAGGTAGGAACATCGACAAGCGAAGAATACTTTGAAGATATGCTCCATGATAATATGGGGGAAAACATATCAAATCTGAATAAATATTATGCAGAGCTTACTGCACAGTACTGGGCATGGAAAAATCTGGACGCGGAATATTACGGTTTATTTCATTATCGCAGGTATTTTAGTTTTCGGTTAGTGGAGATGGAAAAAGAATGCTGGACAGATGAAAAAGGACTTCCGGTATATGACAGATTTTATAATAGGATTACAGACAAAGCGTTGGCCGAGATACACTTAGATGAAAAGCGGATGGAAAGCATAATCAGTGGTTACGATCTCATTGCCCCTATTCCAGATGAAATGGAGATGACGGTATATCAGCAGTATAAAGAATCAGCATTTCATAGAATAGAGGATTTAGATGCTGCAGAGGATGTAATTATAGAATTATATCCAGATTATATAACAGATATGCACGAATATTTAAATTCTAAAAAAGCATATTTCTGCAACATGTTCATTATGAAAAAAGAGATTTTTAAAGAGTACAGCCAGTGGCTGTTTGCGATTCTTGAAGAGGTTCTAAAGCGGCGAAATTATGAGAATTATAATATCGGTGAACAGCGCGCGTTAGCTTTTTTGGCAGAAAGATTATTTGGTATTTTTTATACACATGCGTGTCGATCTGGAAACTTAAAAATCTTAGAGCTGCAAAGAGTTGTCTGGAAAAATACAAATCCGTTTCCGGAAGTAAAAAAGAAGGCAGGCAGTAACTATGTTCCGTTGGTATTAGCCTGTGATAACAGCTATGTTAGACATGCAGCGACTGTTATATTATCCGCGGCGCAGAATCTTTCGGCAGGTTATCTGCTGGATGTGTTGATTCTTGAAAGGGGAATTAAGCAAAACAGCAGAAAGCTGTTAAAAAGAACCTTGGAAAAGTATCAGAATGTAAGCGTTCGGTATGTGGATATGGGATATATGGATAATCAGATCTTGGATGAGAATTTACCATCACATTACCCGGCAGAAATTTCATATCGGCTTGCCGCATCATACGTTTTGGATGAATATGATAAATTTTTATATCTTGATTGTGACACTTTAGTTTTGGGAAATTTGGCGGAGCTTTTTGAGCTGGATCTGGAAGACAAAGTATGGGGGATGGCAAAGGATCTAGATTTTTTGGCGCATTGCAGAAAAGAAAAGGCATGGAGAAAATACGCAAGAAATAAATTGGGTATAGAAATAGGAATGCCATGCTACCAGTCTGGAGTAATGATTTTTAATGCAAAGCGGATGCGGGAGACATTTAAACTGAAAGACTTGATGGATATGCTGGTAAAAAATAAGTATCGTTTTGTAGATCAGGATGTACTCAATGTCATAGGAAAAGGATTCGTAAAAGAAATTGACTTAGAGTGGAACTATCAGGCTGATTACCGTGACGGAGAGTTTGCCAGAAAAAAGGATCTGATGGCGTATGTTTCGACAAAAGAATATGAAAAATATTTGAATGCAGAGAAAAATGCTAAGATTGTACATTATTGTATACCAATCCATCTGCGTCCGTGGTTCAATCCAAATATTATATATGGATACGAGTACTGGAGTGTGGTGAGAAAGTCTTGTTTTTTCGAAATCATTCTCGCGGATATGGCAAGAGGGGAAAATGTACGTAGTGAAATTGCCGTTCCGACACGAAAAGAAAATGATAACTTTTCGCTTATTGGCAATGATTTCATCAAGATCAGAGGTATGGATGAATTAATCAATATAGAGAGTGTGCAGATTAAATTGATAAAATTCATGAGCAGAATTTTTCCAATGAATTCGAAAAGAAGAGAAGCGGCAAGGAAGCTTGGAAGGAAGGTACTTAGATAAATGAATCATGCACAGATGGAGAATGATTTTATAAGACCTATATTTGAAAAGGATTATGTACCTGTTGTAATGGCTTTGAACGAGAATTTTATTCCCGTTTTATCAGTATTTTTGCTGTCTGTCATCGATCATTCTGAAAAGACGCATAATTATGATTTTGTTATTTTAAGCAGGGGTATATCGAAAGAGAACAAAAGGCGGATTTTAAATCTGATACATAATCATAAAAATTTTTCGATCAGATTTATAAATGTGTCTAAGTATTTTAAAGGAAAAAAATTATTTATTCATGAGCATTTTTCGATAGAAACGTATTTCCGGCTTCTGATCCCAGATAAATTGAGTGCATATAGCAAGGTGCTCTATCTCGATGCGGATATGATTGTAAATAGAGATATTTATGATTTATATCATGTAGATTTGGAGGACTGCACGCTGGGAGCTGTACGGGATATCGGATTGTTGTCTTTTGCGATTGAGTATAAGGACACGCGGCGTATTTTGAAAAAAATAGTGAAGATGAAGAATATATATCAGTATTTTAATGCAGGCGTAATGATAATTAATGTAAAAAAACTCGCTGGTAAGTATAGTTTTGCTCAGCTGCTGCAGATTGCGGCATCCAGAAAATGGCCTACGGTAGATCAGGATGTTCTGAATCACTTGTTCGAAGGAGAAACAAAAATATTAGATATGTCTTGGAATGTGATGTTCGACTATATGGACCGGATGAAGATGACCCGTAAGCTTGGCGCGAAATATTATATGGAATACATGGAAGCCAGAAAACATCCATATATTATTCACTTTGCCGGAAGTCCCAAGCCGTGGCAGGATCCCGACGCAGATTTTGGAGAATATTTTTGGAAATATGCTCGCCAGTCAGATTTTTATGAACAGATCCTATATCAAATGACTCAGTATTGCCGCAAATACGAATATTTATAAATAATTGAAAATGATTGATATATAAACGGCATTAGATTTTTTCTCAATATCATTTATTTCTAGCCTGCCGTTTATCGGGCTTATTGAGCAATTTTTAATCACCGAATATATAGATTGCAGAAGAAGAGCAGGATGACGAAATGAACAGGAAATATGCAGTAATAATTGGAGCCGGCATCAGCGGCCTGACCGCCGCCCGCATACTGGCAGAGGCAGAATATCACGTAACGGTTTTAGAAAAACGCAGCCATATCGGCGGCAATGTATATGATTATTTTGAAAACGGCGTATTAGTGCATAAATACGGGCCGCATCTGTTTCATACCAATATGAGTCATATTGTAGAATTTTTGCAGAGGTTCTCCGAATTTTTTCCATATGAACACCGTGTGCTGGGAGAAGTTCAAGGGAAGCTGATACCGATTCCATTTAATTATAAAAGTATTGATCTGCTGTATGCGGCTGGGCAGGCGCAGCAGTTAAAGGAGGTTTTGTCAAAGGCATATCCGTGCGGAGAAAGTGTCGCGGTGATGGAGCTGCGCGGTCATAAAGATCCACAGGTAAGAGCATTAGCGGAGTTTGTGTACCAGAATGTCTTTTATGGGTATACAAAAAAACAGTGGGGAAAGCCGCCGCAGGAGCTTGACGGTTCTGTTATGGGGCGTGTTCCTGTGCGCATGTCATACGATGACCGTTATTTTACGGATGAATTTCAGATGATGCCTTCCTTGGGCTATACCGCTATGCTGGAGCGCATGGCAGATCATGAAAATATAGCGGTTCGTTACGAATGCGACGCGTTTTTATATTTGAAGCTTCAGGAGGGGCAGGTGTATTTAGACGGAGAGCGGTTTGACGGCCCGGTTATTTACACCGGATGTCTGGACGAGCTGTTTGGCTGCCGATACGGCCGCCTGCCGTACCGCAGCCTTGATTTTGTACTGGAAAGGCGGGGAATCACGCAGGCGCAGCCGGCTGTTCAGGTAAATTATCCGAACCGTTTTTCCTATACAAGGACAAGTGAGTTCCATCTGGTGCAGCAGGATCCGGTAAAAGGCCGGACGATACTGGTCTATGAATATCCAAAGGAATGTGAGGACGGGGATCTCCCTTATTATCCGGTGGAGTCGGAAGAGAGCAGAAATATTTATCAGAAGTACCGTATGCTGGCGGGACAGATACCGAATCTATATCTGGCAGGCCGTCTGGCAGAGTATAGGTATTACAACATGGATCTGGCAATAGACCGTGCCATGCGGCTTGCGTATGAGATGATAAAAATATAGAGACAAAAGGAGACAGGAAAAGTGAAAATAGCAGTAGCAGGAACTGGATATGTAGGTCTGGTCACAGGCGCTTGTTTTGCGGAAATGGGAAACAAGGTATGGTGCGTGGATGTGGACGAGACGAAAGTGGAACAGCTGAAAAAAGGAATTATACCCATTTATGAACCTGGGCTTGCAGATATCGTTATGGAAAATTATAGGCAGGGGCAGCTTCATTTTACAACGCAGCTTGAAGAGGCGCTGAAGGTCTGTGGTGTATGCTTTATCGCGGTAGGAACACCGATGGGCGAGGACGGCAGCGCGGATTTGCAGTATGTGCTGGCAGTGGCGGAAAGCATCGGAGCATGTATGGAGCATCATATGTATGTGGTGGACAAATCTACCGTTCCGGTCGGTACTGCCGAAAAAGTGCGGGCATGTATTCAGGAGCAGCTGGATCTTCGTGGCTCGGATTTAACATTTGATGTGATATCGAACCCGGAATTTTTAAAAGAAGGAACAGCAGTCAGTGACTGTCTCAAGCCGGACAGAATCGTGATCGGAGTGGATAATCAGGAAGCGGCAGAAGTTATGACAGATCTGTATAAGCCGTATCTGCTGAATACGGAGAATTTTATCCTGATGGACATCGCAAGCGCGGAGATGACCAAGTATGCGGCAAATTCTATGCTTGCGACGAAAATATCTTTTATTAATGAGATGTCTAATATCTGCGAACGGGTAGGAGCTGACATTAACAAAGTACGCAGAGGCATCGGAAGCGATCACAGAATCGGTTATTCGTTTATCTACCCCGGCTGCGGTTACGGCGGGAGCTGTTTCCCAAAAGATCTGCAGGCACTGATCCGCACGGCAGATGCGAACGGTTATCAGGCTGAGATCTTAAAGGCCGTGGAGCTGGTAAACCAGCAGCAGAAGCATGTGCTGGTAAAAAAGATCCGGCAGCGGTTTGGCGAAGACTTAAGCGGCAGATGCTTTGCTGCATGGGGGCTTGCGTTTAAGCCGGATACGGATGATATGAGGGAATCGGCGGCAATTACAGTTATTTCAGAGCTTACTAAAATGGGCGCGCAGATTCGGGCATATGATCCGAAAGCCATGACACAGGCAGAGACCTGTTATCTGAAAGAAAATAAAAGCATCGTCTACTGCACAAACAAATACGACACGTTAAACGGTGCGGATGCGATGATTCTGCTGACGGAATGGAAAGAGTTTCGAAGCCCGGATTTTTATGAGATGAAAAATCGGCTCAAATGCGGGGTGATTTTTGACGGCAGAAACCAATACAGCAAAAAAAGCGTAAATAAATGCGGACTGGAATACTATCAGATCGGCGTGAAGGCAGAGGAGGAGACCGCGTGAGCAGAATATTGGTGACGGGCGGGGCGGGTTTTTTAGGTTCGCATCTGTGTGCGCGTCTTATGAAAGAAGGAAATGAAGTACTCTGTGTGGATAATTTATGTACGGGTTCGATGGACAATATCAGAGAGCTTTTCGGGATGGCTGGCTTTACATTTTTAAAGCAGGATGTGGCACAGCTGCCCGACAGCTGGCTGTATCAGATCGACGGGATTCATCAGATCTATAATCTGGCCTGTCCTGCAAGTCCGCCGCATTATCAGGCAGATCCGGTAAAGACAGCAAAAACGTCTGTATTTGGGATTTTAAATATGTTGGAGCTTGCAAGACGCTGTCATGCGAAAATCCTGCAGGCAAGTACAAGCGAGGTATACGGTGACCCACAGGTGCATCCACAGGCTGAATCCTATCGCGGCTGCGTCAATCCGATCGGAATCCGCGCCTGCTATGATGAGGGCAAACGCATGGCGGAGACACTGATGTTTGACTATCGCCGTATGTACGGCGTAGATATCAAGGTTATTCGTATTTTTAATACATATGGGCCGAAGATGGATCCCGGCGACGGACGCGTCGTGTCTAATTTTATCGTACAGGCTCTGCGTGGAGAAGATCTGACGATATACGGCGACGGCTCGCAGACAAGGAGCTTCTGCTACGTGAATGATCTGATCGATGGAATGATACGGATGATGAATAGTGCGGACGGATTTTGCGGGCCGGTGAATCTGGGTAATCCAGGGGAATTTACGATGCTGGAGTTGGCACAGAAGGTAACAAAGCTGACGAACAGCAGGTCGCGGCTCGTATATCAAAAGCTGCCGCAGGATGACCCTGCAAAAAGAAGGCCGGTGATTAATCTGGCGGAAAGGGAGCTGGGGTGGAAGCCGGAGACGGAACTGGACAAAGGGTTGGAAGAAACCATTGCGTATTTTAGGAAAGTTTTGAACATATCGCAGGAAGTCTATGAGAAAGCGGGCAGCAGAGACGGCGTTCGACAGTTATAAAATTTAATAAGTTAATAAGCATGAAGCAGATGGAGGGGAGATGTGAATGAACAGGGATATTACAAATAAGATTAATTATGTTCTGGATAATTGGGTTCCGCCCAGAATCAGGGACAGCAGAATACTAATGAGCATAGCGGTCTGCATGGCGTTTGGGCCGAAATATAAATACTTTATGTCGTTCAAAGAAAAAGTGAATGATATGAAGGAGGACGAGATTAATTACTATTATGAATTCCTGGCAGATGCAATGGGGCGGCTGAACCGAAAGACGGATTTAAAGCGGATGTGTTCGGTTTATTCTGAACCATGTACAAGGCAGCAATGTTTTAGACGCAGCGGCAGGACGAGGATACCTGGCAGAGCTGTTGGTCCGCAGGGTGGGAAAGCGTGGACATGTTGAAGCTGCGGATATAGTATTGCCGGAAAAAGTGCAGAAGGGAGGTGCGCTGTGTGGGGGGTACACTATCAGGAAGCAACGCTGACGAGCCTGCCTTATGAAAATAAGGCTTTTGATACTGTAATCTGTACGCACGCTTTAGAGCATATTAAGGACAGCCGGCAGGCATTAAGAGAGTTAAGGCGTGTATGCAGAAAAAGGCTTATCATTGTTGTGCCGAGGCAGAGGGAGTATAGGTATACATTTGATCTGCATATTAATTTTTTCCCATATGAATATTCGATACGCAGTTTTATAAACAATCCAGAAGCACGGATTATGGAGATCGGCGGAGACTGGGTATGCGTTGAGGATTTTTCGGCAGAACGGAGCGGAGGGCTGTGATTTGAAGAGGAATGAAATGCTGCTGTCAATCATTGTCCCATGCTTTAATGAACAGGATGCGCTGCCTATATTCTATAAAGAGGTAAAGAGAGTACTTTTGGGAATGGGCTGTGATTATGAATTAGTGTTTATTGACGACGGATCTAATGATGCCACACTTGAAATACTGCGGAAATTGTGTGGAGAGAATGAAAAGATCATTTACCTGTCCTTTTCAAGAAATTTTGGGAAAGAGGCTGCCATATATGCAGATTTGTTGGTTTTTGTTATGACGCTGCACCTACGTATAAGTATCACAAATATATAGATAACGAGGGCGGAGATTTGTCAATCAGGGCGTTTGCACAGATTTGGTCACAGCTCGCGGCATTAAATTTTTATACAAATCGTAATTTTGAAGGAATTGCTGTACCAGAAGAAACAGCTGCAGGATTTGCTGTACAGAATTGGGAAAAGCTGGATCTAGACCAACAGATTATATTTGATGGAGATAAAGTGTATATCTGCGTGTATTGAGAGGATGCAGAATGAATTACGCAGTGATGCATTGCATTAGGATAGAAATTCACACAATCAGCAGTAAAGGGGACGCAAATCGGAGGATTTACGATGAAAAGAATTTGCAGACAGGTATATCATAAGCATCGGCAGTTAATCATCTATATTATTATGGGAGGGCTGACAACTGTTGTCAGCCTCATTTTGTTTTATGTAAGTACATGGGCATTTTTTAACAGCAAGGATGCGCTGCAGCTGCAGGCAGCCAATATATTTTCATGGACTGGCTCCGTTATGTTCGCATATATAGGCAACCGGATGTTTGTATTTCGCAGTACAAGCAGGCACGTCATAAAAGAGATGATTTCTTTTGCATTATCAAGGGTTTCTACACTGCTGCTGGATATGGCGGTTATGTTTGTGGGAGTGACTTTATGCGGATTTCGTTCAGATCTGGTAAAGTGGGTTTCCATTTTGCTGGTGACGGCTGTAAATTATATGCTCAGCAGATTTTATGTATTTCGGCATATGAGTTAGCTGGATATTTAAAACAGGGCAGCTTCTGCATGTCTTCAGGATTTTCTGACTGGGAGCTAGAAATCAAACAGATGCAAAGGCTTAATCATTTCATAAGTCTTTACACCGTTGGCTGTCGGTTTCTATTTTTTGATCATCTTCAAGCATGGATTGAAAAATATCCTTTAACGCTTGAAGACTTTTGTTTTCAGGAGTTTCCTCTAATGCTTTTTCAAGCCATCCCAAAGCTAATCGGATAAAACCTTGAAACTGTTTATTTGTCATTCCTATTTCTTTTACCATCCCTTCACCGCCTTTATACTGAAACAACCGTTATTTAATGTAATCATTATAGCGGATAATGTAACAGGTGTAAAGACTTATGAAATGATTAAGAGATTATTCTTTTATTGTAGGTTACTTTTCACACCCAATGTCATTAACTTAAGCTTTGCCAGTATGTAACAATTCAGATAGGGTGTTACATATTGGCTGGCCGGACGCTAGGAGAGGGAATCCGCCCGGGCTGCCTGCGTCCGTTCCAGAATGCAAGAATCCCTAAGCATTCTGCATTTACGCTTTGGCACCGTACGGTCGCGGCACCTAGTCCGCCCTGACTGAATGTCAGCAGCTAAAGGTGCCGCTGCGGCTGCGCCGCCTGTTTACCGGGCAGAATACCAAGGGCTTCTAGCATTCTTCCAAAGCCGCCGGCAGCCCGGGCGGATTCCCTCTCCCAGCTGTTTATGTCAGGCATTATATGAAAGATCCTGTCTGTCACGGCTGTATCACGCCATTGATCTCTGGCTAGGAACTGTAAATAAATATATTCTGTTCGATAAACAGGCGGCGCAGCCGCAGCGGCACCTTTAGCTTCCGGCC
>CANDMV010000059.1 GCA_947385875.1 uncultured Eubacterium sp.
ATCGAACAGAATACTAAGGGCTTCTAAGCATTCTTCCAACGTCACCAGAAGACGGACCAGTTCCCCTCACCCGGCTGTTTTTGATAAGCTCAAAAATGAAAACGATAAATACACCGACAGAATTTTCAGCTGTGAAACGCTGATCTGTAATTAATAATTTATAATCTGATACTGCCATTACAGACAGGAATTATATAAATATTCAGTTTGTAACAGCTGTATCCAAAGCTCTATAATATCGATAGAATTGAATTTTAACTGTGAGTCGCTGATCACAGATCATCAACAGGATACCGTTGCTTTTGTAAGCTTTTGAAAGGCTGGGCGCTTTCCCTGTCCAGCTGTTTTTGATTGTTCTTTCTCATTAAGATACATTCGTATCGAAATAATATTCCTCAAATACTTTTTTCGATTCTTTCGTCAATATAAACGATATAAAATCTTTCGCAGCCTGCGCCTGTGTTTCATCGGCTTCATCGTTTACAACCTGTGCGATTGGATAGATCACGTTCCCTGTCAAATCGCAGCTTACAGTCTGCAGAATCTCAAGATCATCCTCATATCCATAAGTATCTGAATAATAAGTGGTTCCTACCTCACAGGAGCCTTCCAGAACAGCCGTAAGCACCTTGCCTACATTGTCCTGCTCACTGATTTCTACTCCGCCTAACGCCTCTGAAACCTGCTGTGTTGTAATCGCAGACACATCTTCGGCCTCTTCTAAAATGCTAAGATTCACCAACGCCTGTCTTGTATATTTTCCGACTGGTACGCTTCCGCCCGCAAGAGCTATGCTCTCTGCCTCTCCCAGATTTTCAAGTCCTGTCACCTTTGTTCCGCTGTCTTTTAATGTCACAACAACAACCTGATTATTGACAACTTTTTCACGTGTTCCTTCCACAACCAGTCCGTCTGCTTCCAGCTGGTCCATCTGCTTTTCTGCTGCTGAAAAGAAAATATCACATTCATAGCCTTCCTGAATCTGTGTTAAAAGTGTTCCAGAACTGTCCGCATTGTATGTAATCTTTATCTGTGGATGTTCTATTTGATACTGCTCTGCCAGTTTTGTCATAACTGTGTTCAGACTTGCTGCTATAAATACTTGGATTTCTGTTTCTTCTGCATTTTCTAAATCTGCTGCATCTTCCAACCCTGTCTCATTTTCTGCCTGACTATCTGCATTTGCTGTATCGCCTGAGCCGCCATCTTCATTTAAAAGACTTTTTTCTGCTTCTTCGTCTGTTTTTGCTGGTTTATCTGTTTTTATTGCTTCCTCTGCTTTGCCCGTATTATTGCCGCATCCTGTCAGCATCACTCCTGCTATCAAAACTGCAAATAATGTTACTAGAAATCTCTGTTTCGTCATTCTTTTCCTTTCTCATTTGATTCCATTTTTCACTTTACAGATTCCATTTCTATCATCTCATCGCAGTTGAATACCATAGGTTCATCTTGTACGAGCTTCCATACATTCCTATAACCGCCAAAATCCTTCTCATCGTAAAGCAGACCGGAGTCTGCTCTCATTGATAATTTGTAACCGTTCAGGCTGCAATGTCATTAACTTAAGATTTTGTAATCATTCAGATAGGGTGTTACATATATGGATACCCGGACGCCGGATGAGGGGAGCAGGCCTGTTTTCTGGTGACTTTTCCAGAATGCTTAGGGATTCTTAGCATTCTGGAACGGACGCCGACAGACCGGGCCGATTCCCTCTCTCAGCGTCCTCACGGCCAATATGTAATACCCTATCTGAACGATTACAAAATCTTACGTTAATGACATTAGTTTAGACAGTCCTACACATTTACTGTTCAGGCCGTAAGAAAGTGATTCAGGAGTGTTAAGTCTTTACTTCGTTCCGGTCGGTTCTTAACAAGTGCCACCGGCATTTAGACCCCCATCGCGAAGCGTTCTAAAGCGCCAGTAGCGATTGTTAAAGACGGAGTGAAACGTAGGATTTTATATAGATTTTTGCATGTAACAGTTCGAGCTTGTCTGAGCTGTTCATTTTGTCACAACACTTCTAACAGCACATCTATGGTACCGCCGCATACCATACCCTCTTCTTCCGCATCACTACTTGTCAGATCTACATGACACAGCTTCGAATCCTTCGTATGCTCCCGTATCATTAAAAGCGCTTTCTGCAAAAGATCTGCTTCTGCACATCCGCCGCCAATCGTACCGATACAAGTACCATCCGCCATAATCAGCATTTTAGAGCCGGCCTCACGCGGTGCAGAGCCCTTGCGCTCAACAATCGTTGCAAGCACCTTTGGTTCTTTATTTTTATCATTTAATATTGTCTCTATCATCTCTGTCGAAAAACCGCCGCTGCGTTTCTGCTTATTTTTCACCTGAATAATCTGTGCCATCACTGCAACCGCAATTTCTTCCGGTGTCTGCGCGTCAATCGCAAGACCTATCGGCGTATATACACTGTTGACAACATCTGCGTCAGCGCCATTCGCAATCACAGCCTCTTTTACGGCTGCCGCCCTCCTTCTGCTTCCGATCATTCCAATATAAGCATGTTCTTTTTTTGCAATGCTTTCCAGACAGATCTGGTCGTAACGATGTCCTCTTGTGACAATGACAAAAAAAGTATCCTGATCTCCCTCTATTTTTCCAAGTCCCTCCTCAAACGGCTCACAGATGACTTCCGAAGCTCCCGCCTGCCTTGCATGGTCTGCAAACTTTGGGCGGTCTTCTAATACAAATATCTGACAGCCAATCATCCGACCGATCTGGATGATCGGAATCGATACATGACCGCCGCCGCATATCACCATTTTCTTTTCCCTGCCTAATACTTCACAAAACACTGCCGTTCCATCCAGATCACAAATACCGCAGCCCTTTTCATCGATCCTATTTAGGATCTCTTCATCGAAACGACAGTCCGCGAAAAATCCATTTTCTTTTGACTGAAACACAATTTTTTGATTGGATAATAATGCTTTTTCTCCAAAATATCTGCCTTCCAGTACTGTCATGACCAGATTCCTGCTTTTATCATCTGCATCTCTTACTGCCTGATAAAATTCTAGCATCTTTTCAGCCCCTCTGTGCTTTCTATTCCATTTCTATTCTATTTCTTCCTTAAAGCTCTGCTCAGCCCGTCTTATTCTCAATCACTTTCACTTCTATTTTCCAAAACCACAGTTTGGAAACGTGCAGACTGAACAGGACAGGCACAGTCCTCCTTCACCCATCATAGCAAAATCTTCCTTTTCCAGTCTTTCATCTGCTATAATTCTAGGAAGCGCCAAATCAAAGATCGTCCTTTTCGCATACATGACACATCCCGGAAGTCCCATAATCGGTATGCCATTTGGGGTATACGCAAGCAGAAACATCGCTCCCGGCAGCACCGGGGCACCGTACGTAACGACGCTTTGCGCCGCATCACGAATTGCGGCAGGTGTTCTGTCGTCCGGATCGACACTCATCCCTCCGGTACAGATCACCATGTCTGCTCCTTTCTCAAGCAGTCTGTGAATCGCCGCTGTGATCATCTGCGAATTGTCATTACAGACTTCCTGTCCAATCAATTCCACGCTGTATTCTGATATTTTTTCCTTTATCACCGGAGTAAAGGTATCCTGAATTCTCCCATAATATACCTCGTTCCCTGTCGTAACAATTCCTGCCTTTTTCTTTAAAAAAAGCTTCAGCTCAAAAACAGGCGACATACCCCCTGCTTCTTTTGCACGTTCCATTTTTTCTTTCTCTATGACAAGCGGTATCACCCTCATTCCAGCAATCTTATCCCCTGCTTTCACCGGGAAATCACCATGACGGCTGGCTATCATCATCTCCCCTAATGCATTGATTTTATTTAACTTTTCCCTATCTATTTTAAGCAGACCGTCGCATTGCGCAATCAGCTCTATCTTTCCTTCTTTTATTTCAGACGGGCGCATATTCTCATTTTTGCATAGATCATAAAGTATCTGTGCCGCGTCATTTTCGTGAAGCATATTCTCGTTATTTTCCCAAATATATATATGATCTTTCCCCACACTGAGCAGCACTGGAATATCCTCTTTTGTAATTACATGTCCTTTTTGGAAGACAGCATCCTTTGTCACACCTTTTATAATCTGTGTAATATCATGGCAGAGAATCTGTCCGATTGCATCTTCTGTTTTCATCAGTTTCATTTTACCAGTTCCCTCCTGCTTATCCCGTCAGCTTCCTTTTACAAGCTCCCTCCTGCTTATCCTCTCAGCTTACTTCTACAAATTCTCTCCAGTCTGCTTCGCTTTATCGGTTCTCGTCTGCATATTTTATTGTCAGTCTCCTAATCATCATTTTCCCGTTTGTTTTTTCTTAACTAATCGCTCGATAAAAAAATTTCTTCAAATATTCTCTCTGTCTCCCGCCTGACCCTGCTTTGATAGATTTCAAATAATTCCATCCATTTTTCCCCTGAACACTCGCAGATGCCGTACTGCCATTCTTTCCTCCCGGCTGTCTCTCTACAATCCTGCATCCGACACCGTCTTCCGCATCATGGATGATACTCCATCCTTTGCTGTAAGAAATGCCCATACTCGCGCAGGCCTCTCTGACAGAACCAAGCAGTTCTATTTGGTGCAGCAGAGTCAATGTCCCCTGTTCAAAAAACGGCTTCTGATTTACAAGCTTTACCTCCGCCTGAGAATACATCATTTTTGCATTATGCAGCTTTACCAGCTGCTGCACTATACATCATAAAATAAGGCTGTAAAGAACGCTTTTGACATCACTACTTATGGTTACCCTTCCCTTAATGCCACAACCTCAATCTCCACCAAAGCATTCTGAGGAAGCGCCGCAACCTGGAAAGCAGACCTCGCCGGATAATTTCCTTCTCTGAAAAATCCCTTATATACTTCATTCATCTTTCCAAAATCAGCAATATCTTTTAAATAAACCGTCGTCTTTACCACATTGTCCATACTGCATCCGCATGATTCCAGAATGGCTTTTACATTTTCCAGCGACTGTTTTGTCTGTCCTTCGATATCTGCTGCCACAATCTTGCCTTCTGCCGGTACGATAGGCAGCTGGCCAGATAAAAACATTAAATTCCCTGTATTTACTCCCTGTGAATACGGCCCGATTGCTGCCGGTGCATGTTCTGTATTTAATATTGATTTCATTTTTTACCCTCCATTATCATTCATTTTTTTATTCTGTATTGAAATTTATAAAACAACATGAGATAATACAATCTAAAACGAAAGCATTACAGTCTGGATATTTTCTAAACTTGTAATAACCTAACCCAGTCCATTAGGAATTTACTTCACCAGAGACAGCGTGACTTTAAAGTAAACCTACATGCGCAATCTACTCACCACCATGTATATATGCATCTAAAAAGGAGAACATACTATGGCATCTAATATATTACAGCAATACACAGTCATTGTTGATTTTTTAGGAAAAACGCTCGGCCCTGATTATGAAGTTGTTCTTCATGATTTAAATCCCGACCACAACGAGATTGTCGCGATCGCCAATGGTCACATCAGCGGCCGGAGTGTTGGAGGCCCGCTGACTGACGCAGTGCTGAAAATGCTTACCAGCAAAGCTTACCAGACCAAGGATTATATAAGCAACTACAAAGGCATTACAGAAAACGGGCATGTTCTGCGCTCTTCCACCATGTTTATCAAAGATGAATCCGGTAAGCCGGTCGGTCTTTTATGTATTAATTTCGATGACAGCCGCTTTATCGATCTACATAAAAAGCTCCTGGCTACTGTCCATCCTGAAGAATTCTGGGAAACCAGCTCCATGATTTACAAACCAGCCTCTGCTTCGGTGGAATATACACCCGCGGAACCAGAAGCTATCACTGAGAATTTTTCTATGGACATACCTTCCTTAATGCAGAAAATCTTTGAGGATGCAACCGTTTCCCTGACTACACCGATTGACCATCTGAATCAGACAGAGAAAAAGGAAATCATCCAGAAGCTTCAGGAACGTGGAATGTTTCAGCTTAAAGGTGCCATCAATTATGTAGCCAAACGTTTCTGCTGCTCTTCTGCAACAGTATACCGCTATCTTAGTGAATTGACAAATTAATTTGTAATGATTCACTATCATTAATTTAGTGGCCTCTCTGACGATTCTGCGTCTGGCGGGACGGATTTGTCTGGCGGCTCATGCTCTGTGCGGACTGGAGCAACACTGCGGTGAACTAATCGCTAACTTCGACTAAGACGCTCAGCAGGGGCTTCGCGCCTAAGTCTACGTAAGCGATGGATTTCACCTCCGTTAAAAACGCTCCTTAAACGTCCTTACAGAGCATGAGCCGCCAGACAAATCCGTCCGCCAGACACAGAATCTGGTTATGTAAGGCTTAAGTTAATGACATTGGTTCACGGCCTGAGTGCCCGCTCATAGTAAATCCCCATGTCTCGCGCACATGGCTCCGCCAGTCATGAAAATGCTTGGCAGAGCTAGCACCTTTTTATAGTAACGTTTCGAGGCGATATTGGAAGTTTGCTCCGTAAAATTACCCCTCACTCCTGAATCATGTTCTTACGGTGCGCGCTCCTGCTCCATGTATAGTAAGCATTCATTCTCAATCTCCTTAATCTTAGCCCTATACAGTAAAATGTGCAGGGCTGCCTTTCTATTTTATTCTGTGTCGGCTGTGATATATTTTCCTGCATATTCCTTTACAATCACGCCATTTTCAGCTGCAAGCATCCCCCGCAGATAGACCTGCTGCGCCCTTCCTCTAAGGCGTGTGCCTTCCAGCGGGCAGTAATCAGCGGCAGACTGCTGAGCCGCTGCCGAAAGCGTCCATTCCTCCTGCGGATTCCACACTACGATATCCGCGTCACTTCCGGGTGCAATCACGCCTTTTTTCGGATATAAATGATACAGCTTTGCCTGATTTTCCGCAAGATACGCGCACATCTGCTCCAATGTAAGCTTCCCCTGGCTGACGCCAAAATGATAGATCAGCGCCGGCCGTTCTTCGGCTCCCGGCATTCCGCACGGCGTTTTGGAAAAATCGTCTTTTCCCATATCTTTCTGATTTGTGGTAAAACTGCAGTGGTCTGTAGCGATTGTCTGAATCTGACCTTCCGTTAAGGCATTCCATAATACTTTCTGATCTTCCGTTGTGCGCAGAGGCGGCGCGATCATATATTTTCTGGCTTCATTGTCTGCCTGCTGATAACGATGGTCATCCATAAGCAGATACTGCGGACAGGTCTCCACATACACGGTCTGCCCCTTTTCCCTTGCCCTTAAGATCTCCTCGTATCCTTCTTTGGAGCTTAAGTGTACAATAATGACCGGGGTATCCACGCAGGCTGCGATCTTTAATACCCGGCTGACTGCTTCCGCTTCAGCAAGCGCGGGCCTTGTACCCGGATAATCAGCAACACTGCTGCGGCTCCCTTTCTGCTTTAATACCTCATCTAAACGCGCATCGACGATGCCTTTATTTTCACAATGGATTCCCGCGATTCCTCCCAGTTCCTTGAGCCTCGCCAGAATCTCATAGATGCTTTTGTCGTCCACGATCATTCCGTCATAAATGGTGTATAGCTTGAAAGAACGAATTCCCCCTGACACTACTTCCCCAAGCTCCCTGCTTACTTCCTCGTTCCAGTCAGACAGTGCCAGATGAAAAGCATAATCACAGCCAGCCTTTCCATCCGCCTTTTCATGCCAGTGCTTTAGGGCATATGCCAGACTCTCGCCTCTGTTCTGTGTCGCGAAGTCTACGATGCAGGTCGTCCCGCCGGACAGCTCTGCCCTTGTTCCGGTGTCGAACCCATCAGCTGTCGTAGTGCCTGATACATCTAAATCCATATGTGTATGGCTGTCTATAAATCCCGGAAACAGGTACTTGCCTGATACATCTATGACCTCGGCTCCCTCTGCGTCCAGATGACTGCCGACAGAAATGATCGTTTCATTTTCTACTAAAATGTCTGCCTTCTTTCTGCCGTCTCCGCTGACAACAGTACCTCCTTGAAATAAAATTTTCATAATGATCCTCCATGCTGCGCTGTACAGACTGCTGCTTTATTTTATCCAAGCAAATATGTATAATCCGTGCATACAGTTTCGATCAGTCTGCACAGGCCGTCTGACAGTTTTGTTTCTTTTCCCTTCTCCCAGACAAATTCATCTCCTAGATACCTGACTCTGCAGACAACCTTTTCTCGGTCAAGTACTGCAAATCCTTCGTTTTTGCTGTCTGCCATGTCTTCTTCTTTTGCGAATAAGGTAAACTTATCCAGATATGGCGCACTTGCATAAGGACAGAAGCTCTTGCAGTTTCCGCATTCGTTGCACATATAGTCTACATGGATGATCTGGGCCTGTTCCATTCCCGGCACGCGAATGGAAATGTTTGCGCGGTTCGGGCAGACATCTACACAGTTTTCGCATACAAAGGAGCATCCAAGACACCTGTTAGCTTCCGCTTTATCACCAGGCTCTGAGAGAATCCCTTTGCGCTCATAAATGTCTTTTGCAGCTACCGGCTCGTCTATATATTCCGATACTTTTCTGCCTACGATCGCTTCTGCGGCTTTCATGGCTTCCGCCATGCCTTTTACTACAAGTGACGGGCCATATAAGCCGTCGCCGATTACATATACGCCTTCCAGATTTGTTTCCAGATTTTCATTTACCAGCGGACATCCTTTTTCATCCACATGGATTCCGTTTGATGTATAGTAATCTGCCGGCACATGCTCGCCCACTGCGGCAATGACTGTATCTGCCGCAATTTCCACCGTTTTTCCTAAAGAATGTACGCTTGCCCTTCCGGATGCATCCGGCTCTCCCAATGTCATCTCCTCGCAGAGCAGTGTTCCATTCTCCATTCTTACCGGAGCAAGCAGCTCTTTGAATTCTACGCCGTCTTCGATCGCCAGCTGCAGCTCATGCTCGTCTGCCGGCATATAACGCTTTGTACGGCGGTATACCAGATACACATGCGAGACGCCCTCACATCTTTTTGCTGCTCTAGCCGTATCCATAGCCGTATTTCCGCCGCCGATTACTACGACATTGCTGCCGAGCGATACTTTGCCGTTATTCTTATTAAAATCCTCCAGAAAAGCAAGCGCATTATACGCCTGTTTTCCTTCCAAAGACAGCTCGCCGCGCTTATAAGCGCCTACCGCAAGAACTACGCTGTCATATGTCTTTTTTAATTCCTCCACAGCCGGCGCCTGCGTTCCATACTGAATCTTTACGCCGAGCTGGGTTAAGAAAGAGACATCCTTTGCGATCGCTTCATCATCAATCCGAAAATCCGGGATTACTGCGCTTACAATGCCGCCCAGCTTTTCACGTTTTTCATAGAGTGTGACTTCTGCGCCCATCTTTGCCAGATAGTGGGCTGCTGCCATGCCGGAAGGCCCTCCTCCGACGACTGCTGCCTTTTTCCCAATCGGAGCAGCCGGTTTTAATTCTTTTCTTACGCTCTCGTATGCATTCTGCACACAGAGCAGCTTTGTATCACGAATCTGTACCGGTGTCTCATAAAAATTCCTCGTACAATGGCTCTGACATCCATGTGCGCAGATTGTTCCCGTGATAAACGGCAGCGCGTTTTTATTTAAAATTACTTTCAAAGCTTCTTCATAGCGGCCTTCTCCAGCCAGCTTTACATAAGCGGTAATATCCTGATGGATTGGACAGGCATTTTCGCATGGTGCCGTAAAGCAGCCCATCAGAGGCACTTTTTCGGAAGATTTCCTAGATACCGGAAGCTTGGCCGGCTTTACATGATGTCTGTCTGTCACCGCGTCTTCGGCAGTATTTTTTAACGCCTGCACATCTATGCCTGCATAAGGCTTCACGCCCATTTCATCTAACAGCTCTGCCATCTGCTTTAATCTCTGGTAGCCGCCCGGCTTTAAGATCGTAGTCGCCACTGTCACCGGCCATACGCCTGCGTCTACAATCCTGCAGATATTAAACGCATCTGCCCCGCCCGAATATGCAATCCGAAGCTTTCCTTCAAATTCCTCAGATAATTTTGCTGCCAGTGAAATTGACAGCGGATACAAGGATTTGCCCGACATATACATCTCTTCACTCGGAAGCTCCCCTGCCTTTACATCTACTGGGAATGTATTCGTAATCTTTACGCCAAATTCCAGTCCCAGACTTCCGGAGAGCTCTATCAGACGCTGCAGCATAGGGACTGCATCCCGATACTGCAGGTCGTCTTCAAAATGAAACCTGCCGAAAGCTACATAATCATATCCCATCCGGTCCATCGTCTCTCTTGCAAACTCATATCCTAAGAGCGTCGGATTACACTTGATAAATGTATGCATGTTCTTTTCCGTCAGCAGATAACGGGCTATACTTTCAATCTCCTGCGGCGGGCATCCATGAAGCGTGGATATGGTCACTGAATTACAGATCTTTGGTGAAATACGCTCAATATCCTGTTTTGTTACATTTTTAAATTCCGCTGCATGAGCCAGCAGAACCTCCCTGCATTCTTTAAATGCTTCTGTCTGCCCTGCGTCCTTCATATTTTCGATAAAAGAATTAATTTTAGGAGACTTTATTCCCGCCAGGTCATAACCGACACTAATATTAAACTGGAAACCCTCCATGCTGCCAAGTCCGTATTCTTTTGCCATAAATGCAAGAAGGAACCATGCTTTGATGTATTCATCCTGTGCCTGCGGTACGTACAGCTCCGTTGACCATTCACAGTTATAGCATTCATCATCCGCCTTAATACACGGCTTATTAACACAGTCAGCCAGTTCCGCTCCGTCCATAATCTGTACCGTCTTCAGCTCGAAAAAACGGCTCCCCGCATAGTAAGATGCCGCGATATTCTGCGCCAGCTGACTGTTCGGCCCCGCAGCCGGCCCAATCGGCGTCTCCAGACTGCGGCCGAATATCGTCTGGCTCTTCTTTTCATCCGCGGTATACGGCCTGCGCACTCCAAATACAGAACCTTTCTCATCATGCTCTGTCCTCATCCAGTTCAACAGCTGGTCAAAAGACATACACGTCATTCTATCACTCATACTGATTTCCTCCTCATACTCATACAGTATCCATTAAAAATTTCGTCCTTTTCACACTCTGGCTACCCGTTAATACTCTTCCACAGCTTTGCAGATTCCTCTCTGCATTCTGCCATCACTTTTTCTACATCCGCCGTCTTTACTTCCCTGTCCTTCATAAGTATTTTACCGTTTCCGATCGTAGTCACCACATCCCGTCCGGTCATTCCGAATAAAATATGAGAATTAAGATTGGATGCATCCATATGTGTAGGCGGATCGTAATCCACTACAATGACATCTGCCGCAGCCCCTTCCTTCAGGACACCCAGCGGCAGCTTAAAATAACGGTTTGCTATCGCCGCATTATTTTCAAACAGCATTTTCGGCACCTCTCCCCATGCTGCGTTTGCGTCGCATAAATGATGCTTATGAAGCACGTTTGCCACTTTATAGGATTCTGTCATATCATGTGTATATCCATCCGTTCCAAGCCCGGTTAAAATGCCGCGGCGCACAAGCTCCATCGTCGGAGGACATCCGCAGGCATTTCCCATATTTGATTCAGGATTATGCACGACCATTGTATCTGTATCTTTAATCAAATCCATCTCATGCGGATTGATATATATGCAGTGCCCAAGCAGTGTCTTTTCTCCCAGAATCCCGCAGTCCATCAGCCTGTCAACGATTCTCTTGCCGTATTTTTTCAGGCAGTCATGCAGGTCTTCGATACCTTCCGCCACATGGATATGGAATCCGGCCTCATCCGGCTTATTTGCCGCTGCCAGCTCCATCGTCGCATCAGAAATCGTAAACTGCGCGTGCATTCCCATCATCCCGGCAATCATGTCTGTATCGTCTTTTAATGCATAACGGATAAATTCCGCATTCTCCATCACAGACTCTTTTGCTTTCTCCATCCCGTCACGGTCAGATACCTCATAGCACAGACAGGCGCGCACGCCCAGCTCCTTCGCCGTATCTGCAATCGTAAACAGGCTTCCTTTGATCTGCCCAAAGCTCGCATGATGATCAAAAATAGTCGTCACGCCGTTGCGGATGCAGGAAATCATCGTATCCATAGCGCTGTATTTCGTCTGCTCTAAGGTAAGATGCCTGTCAATCGTCCACCACTGGCCATCCAGAATATCCAAAAACCCCTTCGGGTTATATCCTTTGATGCTGAGTCCTCTCGCCATAGCGCTGTAGATATGCTCATGTGTATTAATAAACGCCGGCATAATCACGCCGCCTTTTGCATCTATGTATTCCGCATCCTTATATTTTCCCCGAATCTCTTCTGTAGTTCCTGTTGCTGCAATTTTCGTTCCTTCTATCGCTACAGCGCCGCATTCTACATATGGCAGACCGCTGTCTCTTGTAAATAATTTTCCATTTCCTACTACCAGCATCATTTATCCTCCTCTTTTATTAATTTGTTATCGTTCAGCCTTCAGGTTTACTATAAAAGTCCCATCGCAGGTATACCCACAGGGCATGATGTCCGAAATGCGCTCATGACTTTTATTCTTAGTGATGTGTTCATAGCGCATGTATGTCTGCTTTGCAGTTCATGTATCGGGCTGATCTTCTGCCATAATTTTTATTGATTTATCATCCTGATCTTTTGGCAATACAAGATTTAAGATAATAGCCGTAATGGTCGCCAGCACTACCGGAGACCGTCCAAAAATCATAGTCACCCATGCCGGAAAGCTGGCCAACGCCGCATTTGCCTGCGTAATTCCCATGCCCAGCGCAATGGCAAGGCCTACGATTGTGGTATTCCTATAATTCATCGGTGCAGCTGTAATCAGCTTCACGCCTGTCATAGCGATCGATGCAAATACAGATACGGTAGCGCCTCCCAGCACACAATAAGGAATCGTGGTCAATAAAGATGAAAACTTCGGTATCAGCCCGGCTGCCAGAAGGATACCTGCCGCCATCCCGAATACCCGCTTGGCCACAACCTTTGTCGAAGATACAATGCCTACATTCTGGCTGAACGTAGCCGTCGGCAGTCCTCCGAACAGTGCGCTGAATATATTGCAGAATCCATATGCTGTAATTCCTCCCGTCAGTTCTTCATCGGTCGGCATCCGTTCGAGGCCGCCTGTCGTCGTAGCCGTGAAATCACCAATGGCCTGTATGGAATTGATCGCAAATAAAATACCGATCGCTACACAAGCCGATGGTTCAAACACAACCCCAAAATGCAGCGGCTTTGGCAGCTGAAAAAATGCCGCTTCGGAAACGGCCGAAAAATCAACCATTCCAAATCCCAGCGATACGATATATCCGACAATAATACCTATTAATATAGAAGACAGCTTCCAGATCCCTTTCCCAAAATGATTTAAAGCCGTGACAATCATTAATGTAATGAACGCAATCAGCCAGTTCTGCCATGAGCCATAGCTCTCACTGCTTGTGCCGCCTGCCATATAGTTAATCGCTGTAGGATACAAGGAAAGGCCGATCGCAAAGACAACGGTTCCCGTAATCAGCGGCGGAAAAAATTTACGAATCTGCTTGATAAAAATTCCTACCAGCACCGCAACCACACCGCCTACAATCTGCGCTCCAAGAATGGTGCCTACTCCAAATTCGCCGGCAATCGCCTGCATACTCGGTACATAAGCAAAGCTGATTCCCATAATTACCGGCAGCCCGGAGCCGATCATGAACGCGCCCTTTTTTCCCAACGGGTATAACTGTATCAATGTAGTAAGCGCAGACATCACAAGCGCAGCCTGAATCAGGATCACTGAATCTTCACCCGAAAGACCCCCGGTGCCTGCCACGATGATTGCCGGAGTCACACATCCGACGATCATAGCTACCACATGCTGCATTGCTAACGGAAACGCCTGCCCGACCGAAGGCTTTCCATATAAATCGAACAGTGCTGCTGCACTCCCTTTTGTTACTTTGCTCATTTTTCCTCCTTCCTGCCCATGCCGGCAGTCTCATTAATAGTCTGTATCCTGCTCGCCGCATCTCTTTTACGTTTACCGCTTATACTCGCCGATTCATTTACCCGGCGACCTCCCCCTGCCCTTTAGGAAACCCATGTCTGCATTTCGCATTTTTAAAACATTCACGATAAACTATAATTACCTTTCCATTCATCTCGTGCAATTTGCACAAAGTCCGCTCTCAATGAAACTATTTTACCATCCTTATCACTAAATTGCAATCACTTTTATAAAAATTTCTTTGAAATGTAATAATTTCTTATTGCGCTAAAAATTTTTTCTTTTTTCTGTTGCTTTTTTTTATTGACGTGTTATAATAGGATTCAAGGAGACCAACCAGGTCATTTGCAGTTACTGTTCCACCCTGTCCATCTACCATATTAATATACCTTTATCCAAGCAGCTGCAAAACTGGATTCTTATTCTAAATTATGTAATTCTTAATATCTGACACAAATGATATTTTGATTAATGAGATCTTTAGAAGAATTATCCCCACTGCTCTTAGCAAGGCGTATAACCGCGGCAGAGCCTTGCCTGCTGTAAAATAATTTTCAATCTGTATTCATACCTATCCATATAGATTGAATAACACAATGATCTATGAGGAGGAGTAAATCATGAGTAATTCATCTGAGCGCCAGATCAAATGGACATTAAACAAAATCCCTGCGACCGATGACAAACAGGTACAGAATATGTCCTTAGAGGAAATGAAAAAGGCAAGCGACTTCCATAAAAGCTTTCCGCAGTATGCCATAACACCTCTGACCCGTCTATCCGGCCTTGCCGAACACTTAGGCTTAAAACGGCTGTATGTCAAGGATGAATCTTACCGTTTTGGACTGAATGCATTTAAAGTACTGGGAGGCTCTTATGCCATCGCAAGGCACATCGCAAAAGAGCTTGGCAGAGATGTCAGCGAAATGCCATACAGCGTCCTTACATCCAAAGAACTGAGGGATGAATTCGGCCAGGCAACCTTTTTTACCGCTACAGATGGAAACCATGGACGCGGCGTAGCATGGGCTGCCAATAAGCTGGGACAGAAATGTGTCGTACATATGCCAAAAGGCTCCACCCAGACACGTCTTGAAAATATTGCAAAAGAAAACGCTACGGTAACCATCGAGGAATGCAATTATGATGACTGTGTACGCATAGCTGCAAAGGAAGCCGCCGAAACGCAGCGCGGCATCATGGTTCAGGATACTGCATGGGAGGGTTACGAAGAAATCCCGACCTGGATCATGCAGGGATACGGCACGCTTGCTCTGGAAGCAGACCAGCAGTTAGAAGCAGACGGCTGCTGCCCTACCCATATATTTATACAAGCAGGTGTAGGCTCTCTGGCAGGTGCGGTCATCGGATATTTTTCCAACCGCTTCAAAGAAAATCCTCCGATCATGACTGTAGTAGAAGCAGGAGCTGCGGATTGTCTATACCGCTCTGCCGTGCAGGCGGACGGAGAACGTGCAAACGTAACAGGCGATATGCTTACGATCATGGCAGGCCTTGCATGTGGAGAAGCCAATACCGTATCATGGGATATACTAAAAAATCACGCAGACGCATTCGTATCGTGTCCTGACTGGGTAAGCGCAAATGGAACACGTATCTACGGCGCGCCGATTGGCGATGATAAAAGAGTCGTTTCCGGCGAATCCGGCTCTGTCACCTTAGGACTGGTTCATGCGATCATGACAAACCCGGAATACAAGGATTTGAAAGAAGCATTGAATCTGAATGAAAACTCCGAGGTGCTGCTTGTATCCTCAGAAGGCAATACAGATCCAGACCGTTACCGTGAGATTGTCTGGGAAGGCTTGTGCGGTACGGACAAGGAACCATTTGCTGATTTAGAAGGATAATAAAATCAAAGATTTAAAATTGATACTAATAAAAGTGATTTATAACTAAATTAAAATCGATTTGCATCATATAAAATTGATTTATAGTTAAAGTGATTCATAACATATAAAATTGATTTATACTTAGTTTAGAAGTAATATACATCGCATAAAAGCAATTTATACTTATTTTAAAACTGTCTTAGAAAAAGCTGTAATTATTTATAAACGATATTCATTGCATGAAAATCTATATCAGTTGTATCAAAGAACGATATTTATTGCATGAATACGATAGCAGTTATATCAGAGAACGATGCTTATTGCACGAAAATACCATATCAGTTATATCAAAGAACGATATAGAACAGCTTATAAAAAATCAGGAGGAAAAAGACATGGCAGATTTTGAAAAAATCAAATCAGCAGCAGAAGGCTACAGCAAAGATATGAACGCATTTTTACGTGCGATCGTAAAAAATCCGG
The DNA here is from genome assembly GCA_947385875.1 of uncultured Eubacterium sp. Classification (GTDB taxonomy): domain Bacteria; phylum Bacillota; class Clostridia; order Lachnospirales; family Lachnospiraceae; genus Eubacterium_J. The sequence goes on from CANDMV010000059.1 coordinate 16,345, forward strand.
GTGAAAGCTGTGACGAAAAAGCCCACATCGACACCATCGCAGCAGAAATGAAAAAAGTCGGATTTGATGACGTACAGATCGACCCTCAGGGCAATGTGATCGGCTACATGGGAACCGGTGATAAGATCATTGCTTATGATGCACATATTGACACCGTAGGCATCGGAAACAGGGAGAACTGGGATTTCGATCCTTATGAAGGCTATGAAAACGATACGGAAATCGGTGGGCGCGGTGTATCCGACCAGTGCGGCGGCATCGTATCTGCTGTATACGGTGCAAAAATCATGAAAGACTTCAGCCTGATTCCTCAGGGCTATAAAATCATGGTTGCAGGAACCGTTCAGGAAGAAGACTGCGACGGCCTGTGCTGGCAGTATATTATTAATGAAGATAAAGTACGCCCTGAATTCGTAGTGTCCACAGAGCCTACTGACGGTGGAATCTACCGCGGACAGAGAGGACGCATGGAAATCCGTGTAGACGTAAGAGGCGTATCCTGCCACGGCTCTGCTCCGGAACGCGGCGACAACGCGATCTATAAAATGGCAGACATTCTTCAGGATATCCGGGCACTCAATGAAAATGACGCAGAAGACGGTACTGAAATCAAGGGACTTGTAAAAATGTTGGATCCAAAATACAACAAGGACTGGGAGGAAGCACGCTTCCTAGGACGCGGCACTGTTACAACATCACAGATCTTCTATACCTCTCCTAGCCGCTGCGCAGTCGCAGACTCCTGCTCTGTCTCTTTAGACCGCCGCATGACGTTTGGCGAGACATGGGAAAGCTGTCTGGATGAGATCCGCGCACTGCCTAGCGTGAAGAAATATGGCGATGATGTCAAGGTATCGATGTATAACTATGACCGCCCGTCTTATACCGGATGCGTCTATGAGATCGAATGCTACTTCCCTACCTGGGCGATTCCAAAAGACCATAAGGTGACCAAGGCTCTGGAAGCTGCCTACACCGGACTTTACGGCGATAAGCGCATCGGCGCACCACAGACTCTGGAAATGAGACAGGCACGTCCTTTAACGGATAAATGGACATTCTCTACAAACGGTGTTTCAATCATGGGAAGAAACGGCATTCCATGCATTGGCTTCGGGCCGGGCGCGGAAGCACAGGCACACGCTCCGAATGAAAAGACCTGGAAGCAGGATCTGGTGACCTGCGCAGCTACTTATGCGGCTCTTCCGGGAGAATACTGCAAATAAAATTCATACCTATTGCGATCAGCTTAGCCCTCCCTGACGATTCTAAGTCTGGCAGGGCGGAAGACTGACGGCTTATGTTCTTCAGGGCAGCTTAGGCTGACGACATTATTACTATACCAGATACAGATTCAGATTATGAATTGCACTCTATTTAGAATTGTGTCCGTCAATGAGTCTGTGTATTCGGAAATATTACAACTATAACAACCATTACAAGATCTTAGGAGGATTTTTTTTATGAAAACTTTACAGGATTATATTGATAAGCTCAACAAATTAAATTTCAAAGAAATGTATAATGGCGACTTCTTCCTTACATGGGAAAAGACGGACGATGAAATCGAGGCTGTATTCACTGTTGCAGACGCTCTCCGGTATATGAGAGAGAATAATATTTCTACAAAAGTATTTGAAAGCGGACTCGGCATTTCTTTGTTCCGTGACAATTCTACACGTACGCGTTTTTCCTTTGCTTCTGCCTGCAACCTGTTAGGTCTTGAGGTTCAGGATTTGGACGAAGGCAAATCTCAGGTAGCCCATGGTGAAACTGTCCGTGAAACTGCAAATATGATCTCATTTATGGCAGATGTCATCGGAATCCGTGACGACATGTATATAGGCAAGGGCAATAAATATATGCATGAAGTCGTAGATGCTGTCACACAGGGAAATAACGACGGCATTCTGGAACAGAAGCCTACTCTTGTAAACCTGCAGTGCGACATCGACCACCCGACTCAGGCAATGGCTGATATGCTCCATATCATCCACGAGTTTGGCGGCGCAGAGAACCTGAAGGGCAAAAAAATCGCTATGACATGGGCTTACTCTCCTTCTTATGGAAAGCCATTATCCGTTCCTCAGGGTATTATCGGTTTGATGACACGTTTTGGCATGGACGTTATACTTGCTCATCCAGAAGGCTATGAGGTATTCCCGGAAGTAGAAGCTGTCGCTGCCGAAAATGCAAAAAAATCCGGCGGTACCTTTACAAAGACAAACAGCATGGCAGAAGCATTCAAGGATGCTGACATCGTATACCCAAAGAGCTGGGCTCCGTTTGCTGCTATGGAAAAACGTACCGAGCTGTACGGAAATGGCGATACCGAAGGTATCAAGGCTCTCGAAAAAGAATTACTGGCACAGAACGCAGAGCATAAAGACTGGGCATGTACCGAAGAGCTTATGTCTACAACCAAAGACGGCAAAGCTCTCTATATGCACTGCCTGCCTGCTGACATCACAGGCGTAAGCTGTGAAGAAGGCGAAGTAGACGCTTCTGTATTCGACCGCTACAGAAATCCGTTATACAAAGAAGCAAGCTTTAAGCCATACATTATCGCTGCCATGATTTTCCTCGCAAAATTTGCTGATCCTGCTGAGATTCTGAAAAAATTAGAAGAAAACAGCACTCCTAGAATATTTAAATAATCGTTACAGTTCAGCCTCAATGTCATTAACTTAGCAACCTCCCTGACGATTCTGCGTCTGGCGGGACGGATTTGTCTGGCGGCTCATGCTCTGCGCGGACTGGAGCAACACTGCGGTGAACTAATCGCTAACTCCGACTAAGACGCGGGACAGAGGCTTCGCGCCTAAGTCTGCGTACCCAACGGGCAGGATCAAGCGATGGATTTCACCTCCGTTAAAAACGCTCCTTAAACGTCCTTACAGAGCATGAGCCGCCAGACAAATCCGTCCCGCCAGACACAGAATCTGGTTATGTAAGGCTTAAGTTAATTGGGCTGAACTGTTACAAATAATCACTAAAAATAGCATGAAAATAGGCAGACAACATTTGCAGACTTTTATGCTCTCAAATATGAGGTAGATCAATGGAAAAAAAGAAACGAATTGTCATTGCCCTGGGCGGCAATGCACTTGGAAATACTCTGCCGGAGCAGATGAAAGCTGTAAAAATCACAGCCAAAGCAATCGTAGATTTGATTGAAGAAGGCTGCGATGTCATCGTCGCCCACGGCAACGGACCACAGGTCGGCATGGTAAATAATGCGATGATCGCTCTGACCCATGAAGACACAGAACAGCCGAATACTCCTCTTTCCGTCTGTGTAGCAATGAGCCAGGCATATATCGGATACGACCTGCAGAATGCACTGCGCGAAGAGCTGTTAAACCGCGGAATTGATCATATACCGGTAGCTACGATGATTACACAGGTGCGCGTAGATGCTGACGATCCGGTATTTCAGTCGCCTTCCAAGCCGATTGGCAAGTTTGTATCAGAAGAACAGGCCAATATCATGGAAGAAAAATATAATTATGTCATGAAAGAAGATGCCGGGCGCGGCTACCGCCGTGTCGTAGCTTCTCCAAAACCAGTTGAAATCATCGAAATCGAGACGATACGCACGATGGTAGAAGCCGGCAATGTGGTCATCGCCTGCGGCGGCGGTGGAATTCCTGTGACCCGTCAGGGAAACCATTTAAAAGGTGCCAGCGCAGTCATTGATAAAGATTTTGCAAGCTGCCTGATGGCAAAAGAGCTGAATGCAGACTTTTTAATCATACTGACTGCTGTCGAAAAAGTCGCATTGAATTTCGGAACACCGGATGAAAAATGGCTAAACGATGTATCTGTGGAAGAAGCTGCCCAGTATATCAAAGAAGGCCACTTCGCTCCAGGCTCCATGCTTCCGAAGGTACAGGCTGCTGTAGATTTTGCAGGCTCAAAACCGGGACGCACGGCTTTGATTACCCTGCTTGAAAAATCAAGAGACGCTGTTCAAGGCAAGACGGGAACTATGTTTCATTTATAGGTACCATTCAGCCCCGTACTACGTAAGAACAACACTTCTTTTAAAAGAAACCTGCCGATCACGGCAGGTTCTTTCCATATAAGCGATAATCACATCTGTACGCCCTGCATCCCTTGTCTGCGCTTCCAGATAATAATTATGTCAAGTCTGCGGCCTTTGACAAACTGTGTTCTGCTTCTCTGACCGTGTCGTCGTCTTACCGTACTTTCTGCCTCTGTTTATTACAAAATATTTTTCCCTCTTTTTACCCAGTCCAAAAATCACCATTTATAATTCCTCTTTCAGCAAAGAATACATTTTCATATCAATAATTTTCCCATTTTTTACAGCGTTACTTCTTAATGTTCCTTCGTATTGAAACCCTGCCTTTTCCAGTACACGGCAGGATGCCGTATTATACGCAAACGGCTCTGCGTAAATGCGGATAATATCACTATTGCCAAATACAAATTCACAGGTCTGTTTTACAGCCTCCGTCATAATTCCTTTTCCCCAGTATCCCTCAGCAATATAATATCCCATTTCGGCTGTCTGCCTGTGTATGTTGCTCTGACGAAATACGCCGATACTTCCGACCACCCGTTCATCTGCTGTTATGGCAAATGCGAAGGTTTCATCTGTATCTGCAGACAGCACCGCAGATATGAAGTCCACTCCATCCTGAGCAGTATAAGGATATGGCAGTCCATCTCTGAGATTATCCTGAACTTTTTTATTGGAAAGAGAAGCTGCCAAATCTGCCGCATCTGACAGATTCCATTTTCTTATTTTACAAATCATTTCGTCTCCTTTCTGATCGATGGTCTTTGATCACAAACCCTATACCGATCAAATGTCTATGATTTTAATTGTAACATCAACTTAATAGGGTGTAAAGCCTTATCAATTACTAAGCCGGACAAACGCATAAGTGACTAACGTACTTTGCAGTAAATGCAAAGTACTGGGCTGAACTGTTACGTTTGTCCTATAAAAATACTTTTCTTTACTGACAAAATATGATACACTAAATATATTGCCTATCGTCCGCCAGTTGGTCATAATGTATGTTATGATTGGTGAATCTGGCGGCTTTTATATGTTATTTTTCAAGCGAGTATCCTGCCCTCAATGGACAAGGGAATGGATTCTAAAAAAAATGAATTAGGAGTGAAACTTATGGCACCTATTGCACACAGTGGAAAAGAGAAACAAAAGATCAAACGAATTGGCCGCAAGGTAGAAAACCTCGTTGCGGCAATGTTGGGCGTGAGCATCACCCTGGTTGTGATGTTGTGTGTACTGATGTTCTATCGGCTTACCATGTCCATTATGCAAGATCAATGTGTCAGCGGCACAAATATCCTGGCCTATGAATTAGCAGGCCGCTCCGACGATGATGATAAGACGGGGCTCTTAGATGCGCTTAAGGAAGAAATGGAATGTGAATTCACTATTTTCCATGGTGATGAACGCGCGTATACTACGATTATGCAAGACGGACAGCGAGCTGTAGGTACCCGCCTGTCTGATGATGTTGCTCAGATCGTATTAGAAGAAGGTAAAAGTTATATGGGGCAGGCCACTATTTTAGGAGAAAAGCATCTTTGCTCCTATGTCCCTACATATGATGCCAATGGCCAGGTCAACGGGCTGGTTTTTGCCGGAATCTCTATGTCTTCTGCCTTGAGCCAAATAAGCCTGACAGTAAAACTGTCTTGTATCGCAGGCGTATTACTTATCATTTTAGGAATCCTAATTATTGGAGCCTATATAAGAAAGACTGTCTCCAATCCTCTTTTTCGTTTAACAAAATTGGCGCAAACATTAGAGCAGGGAGATTTGGGATTAAATGAGCCGCAAAATTTGACAGTAGAAATTGAATCGAACGATGAAATCGGCGTTTTATCAAGAAGCTTTTATCATACCATTAACCGTTTGAGAAATTATATTGGAGAAATATCAAATATGCTTGAGTCCATCGCTGACGGCGATCTGACAGCGCAGATGACCCAAGAGTATGTTGGTGATTTTGTAAATATCCGTACATCCTTAGATGATATTCTTCAAAGACTGAATCACACAGTAGGACAGATTGTATCAAGTGCAGAATATGTCTCAACCGGTTCAGAGCAGATATCTATCGCCTCCCAGACGCTCAGCCAGGGTTCTGTGGAACAGTCCAGCTCTATCGAAGAATTGGAAGAAACAATGCGTTCTGTCACTGACAGCGTAAGGCAAACTGCCGAAAATGTACAGCGTGCACGGGAGCAGACAAATGAGATGGGTTGTCAGCTTACAGAGGGAAACCAAAAAATGCAGGAAATGATAACTGCTATGGGAGAAATTACCGAAAATTCTAATGAAATTGAAAAAATTATAAAGACAATCGAAGATATTGCTTTCCAGACCAACATCCTTGCTTTAAACGCTGCTGTAGAGGCCACCCGAGCCGGCTCGGCGGGCAAAGGATTTGCGGTAGTTGCCGATGAGGTCCGCAACTTGGCAGCCAAGAGCGCTGAAGCATCACAATCGACCTCAGAACTGATTGGGCGCTCCATAGCGGCGGTAACTCAAGGAACTCTTATTGCAGATGCTACTGCACAGCAGCTGCAAAATATTGTAATGGGTGCGCATGATATTGTGGAAACGATTAACGGGATTGCTGTTGATACGCAAAGGCAGTCAGAAGCAGCCGTACAGATTCAAGAACAAATTGGACAGATTTCCAGTGTCGTGCAGATGAATTCTTCTACAGCAGTTGAGAGCGCGGCAAGCAGTCAGGAGCTTAGTACCCAGGCCAGTGTATTAAAACAGCTGGTCCAGGCTTTCCAACTGAATAAAAGATAATACGAATAGTTTAAAAATAAGGCAGCTTTAAGCTGCCTTATTTTTTTTCAATCATTCGCTTTTTTCTGCTTGGATGATAGCTTTTTATACTATGTATTGAACTGTTCGTTATACAACTTACTGTATTGTTCCTGAAACTGTTCATCAAACAAACAGGAATAATCTTTTCCCAATTTCTTTCCATATTCCCCGACAAATTTTAATACAATCAAAACGGATACGAAAAAAGCGAGTACCACATCAAAAGGTGTGCATACCCGCTTCCCATTCCTATATTTTCAACTGCACTAGTCAACAAAAATTGGACACTAAAATTGTATTTTTTCACATACAATCTGCGGTTACTGTACAGTCGTATATGTTTCTTTATACTGCCTGGGTGTCAAATATCCGAGTGAGTATGCGGGCCGTTCTTCATTGAAAAATTTTATGTATGCAGCCATTTCATCTTTGATATTTTCACCTTGAAGATGAAAATCCGTAAACAGTTCTGACTTTATCCAGCCATTTATCGATTCCATTGCCTCATTATCTGTCGGCGTTCCGGCGCGCGACATAGAATGTATGATGCCGCAGGGGCCAGGCAGGTCATTGCAGTTTTTTGAAGCATAAACAGAACCCTGGTCTGAATGCAGAATCATTTTGTATTGTGGATGCTGTTTTTTTAGTTCTATAAGGCCGTTAAGACCGCTGATGTATGTCATCCGGCCCCCGCGTTTGGCAGACAGCGGATGGCTGAGTATTTCATTGTTCCATAAATCCATATATAATGTAAGTTCATAATATATGCCTTTTATACGGAATGCCGTCATGCGGCTCACTATACACTGCATCGGGCCGTCAATGTCAATCCCTGCCAGTACCAGATTCGGGTACACTTTACGCGGCTCGCCAGCTTTTTTGTACCGGTAATGCTTTGATCTGCTTTTAATTCCCGCCAGCCTGCAGCATTTATGCGCATATGGGTCTGAAACGTTAAGGCCCGTATCAAGCCTGATTTTGGCATTTAACCACCGACAGCCGTGTGATGGGTATTTTTCATGGTATTTCTGGAAAAGGATGATATTATCCGCAGGGGCCTTTGTTTTCGGTGCGGGATCGGAAAGGCGCTTTTTCCAATGATAGAAACTGCTTCTCCGTATCTCCATTGTTTCACACAAAAGCCGGACTGAAAATTCACCGGAAAGTTCCAGGATTATTTCATATTCCAATTGCCGGAGGCTGTGACTGTCTTCGCCGCACCATCCCCTTTCACTTCGTATCCTTTTTTTAACCGCGCTTCACGGATGCGGGACTTCACAAGCTCCTTAATCAGTTCATCTCTTGTCATGGATTCATATTCAGACAGATCCGGTTCAGAGGAATGTAAGCATATTTTTACCGTGTTTTCTTCTTTCTGGATTCTGTTTTTGGGCGGCAGGCCGTTCACATCCCGGTACAGTCTCATGTAATCCCTGGCTGTGCCTTCGCTAATGCTGTATTTTACGGCTGCATCGCTTTTACTTATTTCATTGTTATAGATTTGTTTTCCGATATCCAGTCTTTCTTCCCTTGTGCAGCTCATTGGTAAGCCTCCTGTTCATTTTGTATAAAGAGATGTTCGTGTGTGATATAGACAGTGTCTAATCTTACCCCTTTCCCTGTCTAATTTCCACCCCCTCCGTGTCCAATAATTGTAATTTCATCCGGAATGGATTTTGGCATGCCACGGTTATCATTCAGGTCGATAAAAGGCCGGATGCCCCATGTATTGCAAAGGTTATAGGCAGGATAGTTGTCATCTGCAGAATCAAAGCACAGGTTTT
>CANDMV010000060.1 GCA_947385875.1 uncultured Eubacterium sp.
TAAATTCATCTTCAGAACCTTGAACTGCTGATCTGAAATCATTCATCTGATACAGACGTACAGATAGAAGATTTCATGTAATGCTTGTCATACTCCTGTTAACGTTAGAAGCTAAAGAGGCCGTTGCGGCTCGGTCGCCTGTGTATTGTACAGAATACTAAGGGCTTCTAAGCATTCTTCCAACGTCACCAGAAGACGGAACCGCTGATCATAGACTGCCGGCAGGATACACATGCTGCTGTAAAGCTTTTGAAAGGCAGCCGGGTGAGGAAAGCACCCTGTCTCCCGGTGACGTTGGAAGAAGGCTTAGAAGCTCTTGGCATTCTGCACAGTACACAGGCGGCGGAGCCGCAGCGGTGCCTTTAGCTTCCGGCCTTAGGCCGGGGCGGACTAGGCACCGCGACCGTACGGTGCCACAGTGAAGATGCAGAATGCTTAGGGATTCTTAGCATTCTGGAAAAGTCACCGGGAGACAGGGTGCTTTCCTCACCCGGCGTCCCCGAAGCCACGATGTAACACCTTATCTGAATTGTTACATGCTAGCAAAGCTTAAGTTAATGACATTGAAGGCTGAAATGTAACCCATGTAATGCTCTCCTAAAAAAATACCTTGACAATATACCGCCATAATGCTATATTCAGATAGATAATCGAATACAGCACATGCTAGGGGTGCAGACATCCGTCCATGCGGATTATGCTGAGAGATTTTCATCAACCCTCATTACTTGAACCGGATAATACCGGCGTAAGGAAGCTAAATCTAAAGTAATCCCCCTGGCATAAAATATTTATCAAGGAGGATTTTTTTATGAACAATTTTTTTGCATCTCCAGAGGGAGCATGGGGAGACGGCTCTGTCCATCTTACTACAGCAGGCACACTCCTCGTTGCCGCCATCATTGCACTGCTGATCGCTGCTGCTGCACTCATCCGCCACAGAAATGCTGCCCACAGACAAGCATTTACTACAAAGCAGCTTGTATTTTCGTCCGCGGCAGTCGCGCTGGCCACTGTCTGTTCCATGATTAAGCTTTTTGAAATGCCGATGGGCGGTTCTGTCACTATGATGTCTATGCTTTTTATTGTACTGATTGCATACTGGTACGGCCCATACGTCGGTATCATGACAGCTACCGCATATGGTCTGGTTCAGTTCGTATTAGAACCGATCTTTTATACGATTCCACAGATGCTTTTAGATTATCCGCTGGCTTTTGGCGCTTTAGGCGTGGCAGGCTTTTTTCATAAAAATAAATACGGACTTCAGGTCGGCTATATCGCGGCTGTCATCGGACGTTTCTTCTTCGCTGTGCTGTCCGGATATATTTTCTTCGCTTCCTATGCACCGGAAGGAATGCACCCGCTCATTTATTCCATAGCGTATCAGGCATCTTACCTGATTCCGGAAATGATTGTAACACTGGTTATTATCAGCATTCCAAATGTGGCAAAAGCTCTTTCGCGCGTCAAAAGAGATGCCGTATACAACTGACATGTTTACAATGAGCGAATATTTATGATACATATTCTCCGCTTTTGCCGCAAACCGAACCTCTCATAACCAGATTCTGTGTCTGGCAAGATGGATTTGTATAACAGCCCATACTCTAAAACCATTTCACCAGACACAGAATCAGCTGACTTTGAGCGTGTTTGAAAAATCATTCCCGCGATCTGTACTCCCCAACTTGCGGATAATTCATCCCAAATTTAAGAGGCGCTGCCCGCTGCGTCTCATAAATTTGGAATGCCCTATGGGTACAAAGTGTGAAGCAGATCATGCCCTGTGGGCACCTCTCTCGGAAAGCATTTTACGCTCTAGCACATATTAAAACTGCTTCCTTTTCATAATCGCCAAAGATATAAAATATGATCCCACAAGCATCACAGCCATAGCAGCGCATAAGCAAACAGTCACCTGAACCGCATCTGCCTGCATCACCCACTCTATTACAGCAGAAAAATCTATTCCCAATACCTCTGCCGCCTTCTTCCCAGCCGAAGCTCCAAGCAAGAATAAGACAACCCCGCCAAACATCACGACTCTGCTCTTCTCAGACCCAAACTTCAGCTGAACCGGCAGCGAAAAAGAAATAATCAGCGCTGACGTAAGCAGCGAACTAAGCACAGATATAAGCCACTCCTCTGTAAAAAACAGCTCCACACCGCCTCCTATTTCCAGTGCCATTCCAAACGGCAGAGAGCCTGCTGCACCCATAAGCAGCACCAATACACTGCCGGCTATTAGCGCCGCTGCCATTATCAATAATCCCAGTACGTATTTTTCCAGCACATATTTACTGCGGCTGATTGGAAATGTAAGTAAAAAGCTCATTCCGTTATCTGCTTCGTCATACCCGACAGTATTAATTACAAGCAGTGAAAGCACCGCAGATGCATAAGTCATTACAGCAGAGAGCCGTTGGTTATCCCACAACAGCAGCATTATACAGATTCCAAAAATAACGCATAAAAATAATCTCTGTGTTTTTAATAATTTACAATCCTTAATCAATAACCCTTTCATAATTTCTCACCTCGCACGATCATCATAATCAGCTCATCAATACTGCCTTTTTCCGCTGTAATCTGTGGATAATTTTCAACATAAAACTGCTTCTGATTTGTCAGGCAGCTTATTCCAAAAGGTTCCTCTTTCCTATATAAAATGTACTTTTTATCCAGAGCCTGATACTGCTCTTTCGTCATCTTCAAGAGGGCATAACTGCTAAGCAGCAGATCGGTTTCCTCATGCAGAATAATCTTTCCATCATCAATCATATAAATATCATCGCAGAATCCTTCCAGATCACCAGCGATATGAGAGCTGATTAATATAGAACGTCCTTCCTGCTCCATATATTCCCGCAGCAGCTCCAGCAGCTCTTCCCTTGCTACTACATCAAGCCCGGCTGTAGGCTCATCCAAAATCAAAAGCTCTGCCTTATGGGAAATCGCTGCCAGCACCTGGAGCTTGCGTTTCATTCCGGTTGAAAATTCCTTGATTTTTTTATCCAGCGGAAGATCAAACTGCCCGCATTTTTTCATAAAGTCTTCGCGATTAAAATCTTTATACATGCCCGCAAGTACTGGTATAATATCTTTTATCATCAGATAAGCGCTGAACCCAGAATCCGCCAGTACCGTTCCGATCTTTTCCTTATCCAGCGGCTCCAGCTGGCCTACAGGCTTTCCAAACATCTCTATTGTACCGCTGTCAGGATAAAGCAGACCCAGAATCATTTTAAATGTCGTACTCTTTCCCGCACCGTTTTTCCCAATCAAGCCAGTCACGCAGCCGGCCGGAACCTCCATAGAACAATTCAGTTCAAATCCTTCATATTGTTTTTTTACTTTATCTAATTTCAGCATCGTTCATCCTCCAGCACAATTTGAAATAATTCTGTGAGCTCCTCATCATTCATACCGCAGCTTCTGCCTTTTCGGATGGCCATCTCCAAATCAGCTTCGACTTCCTTCTTTTTCTCCTCCAGCATCAGCGCCTGATTTGCCAGCGTGACAAAGCTGCCTTTTCCATGAACAGTGACAATAAATCCCTCTTCTTCGAGCGCATCATATGCCTTTTTTACAGTCAGTGCACTGACCTTTAAGTTCTTTGCTAACGTGCGAACTGACGGAAGCATCACCTCTTCTTTTAATTCTCCATGCATGATCGCTGTTTTAATCTGCAAAACAATCTGTTCGTAAATGGGCTGCATCGAAGAATTATTGATGATTACATTCATTATGTCCCTCCCTCGTTGCAAACAGTATATAACAGTATGTATCAGTTGTCAACTGTTTTATACTGTTTATTTAAAATTCATGTTGTGAGATATGCTAAGCTATGATAAAATAAACACTATCATTTGCTCAATGCTCATTTTATAGCGGCACTTGTTAAGAACCGAACAAAACGAAGTGTAGATTGTCCACACTGATATGATTTCAATCAGAAAAACCAGACCACATACGGAGGAAACACAAATGGATACAGAAAACCATTCTGAGAAAAATAACAAGAGTTTTCATTTTAAGGACTTACTAAAACTGATAAAATACGCTCTCATCTTAACAGCACTGATTATCGTATTATTCATCATCCGTTATCAAATCTCGAACGGCAATCAGAAAAAAGAACAGACTACGATAGAAACATCCGCCAAATTAGAAAAAATTCTCCAGATCAGTGAATTATCCACTTATCAGGTGACGTTTAACGGCGTTACAGATGTAAAGGATGACACTGACACTCTGCTCTACCATGTTTCTTATAACGCAAAGGTAGGAATCGGCCTGAATATGGAGGAAATCAGAGTTACGATTGATGAGGGCAGCGACGAAAACAAAAAAATCATTGTAACCCTGCCAGAGATAAAAATTACTGAAGCAAATGTTGATCCCGGTTCACTAGATTATATCTTTGTAGAGCAAAGTGCCAATACTGAAAATGTTTCCATGACAGCGCTGCCCGCCTGCAAGGCAGATGCAGAGGCTGAATGCAGGTCGAATGACGTGATCTTAGAATTAGCCAGAGAAAACGCGGTCAATACCGTAAAAGCTCTGACCGAGCCCATTTTAGTTCAGAATAAAGAATATCAATTAGAAATCCAGACGGAAGGCGGGAGCACCTATGAATAAGAAAAAATTATTGATTCTCTTTATTACATCTATCATGCTCTTTTCAATGACAGGATGCAGTATGAAGAACGATTCCGCACAGATCGACATACCTATGGAAGAGCCTAATATCAGCCAGATGAAGTCAGTCTGCGAATTAGCAACATTGGAATGTTTTTATCATAATACAGCCAAATTAGATACCCCTGGCAAATTTTTATTCTGGAACACAAATAAAAAGCTGTGGATTGAATATTCTGGTGTTGTGACGATAGGAATCGATATCAGCAGTCTGGACATGAAGATGAAAAATAATACTGTCACCATTACAATGCCGGATGCAAAAGTCCTAAGCAGCAGAATAGACGAAACCTCTCTGACCGAAAATTCTTTCTATGCTGAAAGTAAAGGAATCGGCGGAAGCAGCATCGGCGCAGGAAAAATAACCGCCGAAGATCAGAGCAAGGCATTCGAAGAAGCTCAAAAAAACATGCAGGAAGAAGCTCAAAAGGATGCGACACTGCTGCTTCAGGCAAAGGGAAGAGCACAGACGCTTCTCCAAAATTACGTGAAAAATATTGGAGAAGCGATCGGTGTTGAATATGACATCCAGTGGAAAGATGCGACAGATACAGACAATTAAAAATCACTGTATCTGACAGTTTTGCCGCCAGATTCAAAATGCAGTCCTAAAAAATCCAGCGGTCAGCAATATTAAACAGCAATCACACAAATCAGGCTTTGATAAACTACTATTTCGTAACAGTTCAGATAATGTGTTACATTCCGGCTGTGCGGATGCCGGGCAAGAGGTGAAAACTGCCCCAGGCACGTTTATACAAAATGCAGCATCCGCGGCTATGCGGACGTGTCTAGTACATCTTCCCCTGCCCGGCATCCGGCCTGCTAAAATGTAACACTCGGAAAATACAGATCGACACCATGCTGGATTGAAAGCATCCCTGCCATCATGATACAGACACAGAATCCTTCCTGCTTTTCTCCAGCTTTTGAAACAGCTTTCTTAAAACAATCACAGCCGCAGCCGCAAGAACCACTTCTGCCGTAAGCTGCGAGTACGCCAGGCCATACAGCGGAAACAATGCATTCAATATATAAAGCGCGGGAATCTCAAGAACGATCTTTCTCATTACAGCAAACATCAGCGCTTCCTTTCCCATACCGACAGCCTGAAATACTCCAACTGCCAGAAAATCCATACATAAAAAAGGCAGTCCCAGACAGAATCCGCGCAGGAACCTGCTTCCATAAGCCACAATTACCTCATTTTTCATAAACATCGAGATCAGATGTCCTGCACCTGCGTAATATATCATCACAACCGATACTGTAAATCCAAAGCTTGCCTTTACAGCAAACAGAATGGTATCTTTCATTCTCTTATAATTGCCGCTGGCATAATTATAACTAATCAGCGGCATAATTCCCTGAGAAACGCCCATACAAATATACATCGGGACCATATTCACCTTCTGGGTAATCCCCATTGCTGCCACTGCATCTGCCCCAAAAGAAGATGTAAAATTATTCAGGATTGTCATGCCCGTCACGTTCAAAAGATTCTGAATCGAAGCTGGAATACCGACACCGCAGACACCAAGGATCACCGACCGATTCATACACAGCTTTTTTGGACTGATGCAGACAAAAGTATTTTTTCTTTTAACATATATCAGTACAAAGAAATAAAAACAAGCCGCACAATTTGACAAAAACGTGGCAAGCCCTGCCCCTTCTGCGCCAAGTCCAAACCCCTTTGGAAGAATAAAAATGGGATCTAATATAATATTCAGCAGGCATCCGCTCATGGTCCCGACACTGGCATGTAATGCCGCTCCTTCTGCACGCACCATATAAGCAAACACCACATTTAAAATGGTCGGTATCGAACCAAAGCTCACCGTCCACCTCATATAATCAGCTGTTGCTGCAGCTGTTCCAGCATCTGCGCCAAGCAGCCCCAGCAGCGGCTGCCGTAAGATTGTGCAGCACACATAAAATACAATCCCGCAAAACAATGCGCAATAAAAACCAAATGCAGAGCTCTGATATACGGTATCATAATCCCGCTTTCCAAGCGAACGGCTCATCATACTGGAGCTGCCGACTCCAAATAAATTATTTACCGCATTAAAGGCCAGCAAAACCGGTGCCGCCAGAGTGACAGATGCACTCTGTACCGGATCATTTACCATTCCGACAAAATATGTATCCGCCAGATTGTAAATCACCATAACCAGCGAACTTAAAATTGTCGGCACTGCCAGTGTCGCTACTGCCTCAGGCACGGGCGTGCTTTCAAAAAGCTTAGTTTTTTTCTCATCAGCCATGCATATCCTCCAAATCCTTTTTTCTATATTCCGCATTCATAAAGTCCCAAAAACAATTCAAGACTTTAAAACGAACCAATACGCTCCCTGTTACATTAAAATGTTTCTGCTACAACCTTCCTTTAAACAGACAATTCTAAAAAATCGCTTCTACTGCGTTCCCCGTGCCTTCTTTCCATTCTATTCTTGCGGATAGTCAATCTCTGCCAAGAAGCATTTATTATAATTGTATTGTATCATACATTATTTCTGTTTACAAATACATCTGAATATGATCTGTTACATACAATAAGATATTGTTATTCTTCACACCTTGACCAAGGTATATGACATATCAAGCATCCGTCCCTTTGCCAAAGGCGAACTTTGCATTCCACTTCAATACACGTGCTATCAGACCAGCGCATTGAGACAATATCAAAAAAACAGCAATACATAAAGCCATTGCTGTTTTTTGGTATTATCTTTCTTTTAAAGCAAAGTATCTGCACAAAAAATTTAATTATAAAAAGTTCTTGCAGTATTAAATCGTATCTGAAAAATCCCGAATCACCGTAAGCGCCGGCAGCGCATTGCCGTCATAATCAAACAGTGCCTGATTCGCCCACTCGTTGCCGCCTGCTCCCGGCTCTGAAATATATTCTCTTGCTGCCTTGGTCGCCCACTCGGAACCGTGTCTGGGAAGCCATGCCGGTTCCCAGTAGAAAAATCCAATTCCTCTGCCCTGCGGCACATCTTTAATGCACGTCATAAAGTCCTGCATAAAATCTGCCTGCCCTTCTTTAGTCATTGGATAATCCAGCCCTTGCACCAGCTCCGGCTTCGTCGCATAGCCCTTGCGTTCTTCATCACCTAGCTGCTCATATTTCTGATAGTCTTCCATCGTGAATCCCATGGATACTTCTGCCACGATGATGTCTTTTTCATAGCGCCCGGCAAGATCTCTCATATTCGCTTCCAGTGCCGCCAGACTGCCATGCCAGAATGGATAATAAGACATGCCGATATAATCGAAGTCTTCTCCGCCATTTGCAAAGTACCGGTCAAACCATCTGCGGTACAGCTCATTATTTCCGCCGTTATCCAGATGGAGCATAACAGGCACCTTTTCGTCCACAGCACGGACAGCACGTATTCCCGCACTGACCAGCTTTGCGATGTTTTCATAATTTGGAACCTTCCCATACGGCCACAGAAGTCCATTGCTCAGCTCATTGCCGACTGCCACCATCGTAGGAGCAGCCCCTTTCTTGTGAAGATCTTCCATTACATCCTTCGTATATTCATATACTGCCTGCTCCAGCCCGTCCACATCCAGTCCGCGCCATGCTTTTGGAATCGTCTGCTTGCCCGGATCTGCCCAGAAATCACTGTAATGGAAATCCAATAAAAATCCAAATCCATGCGCCAGAGAACGTTTTGCCAGCTTTAACAGTGTCTTAAAATCATTCCCGCCCGCTCCGTATGGACTGCCGTCTTCCGCATACGGATCATTCCAGAGCCGCAGCCTTACGTAATCCATGCCATAAGACTGAAAGATCTCCATAACATCTTTTTCTTCTCCATTGTCATAAAACCTTCCGCCACACTGCTCTACTTCCAGCAGAGACGACAAATCCATTCCTTTTATCATAATTTCTCTCCATTACATTTGATTATTGGTACATCATGAATCCAGCGATGTTTTTACCAGCTGTTAAAAACTGAAATCCTCAAAGTCCGTGATACGTCTGTCCATATACTTGTAACGGGTACGGATTTCTTCATTCATCTTCAAAATCTCATCCTCACTCGCTACATACTGGCAGCGGATACAGTGATACTCCTTTTTCTCTTTATCATAAAACATATCAATATCCAGATCTCGAAAGAAACAGGACGGACACCTATAATTTAATTTGCCTTTTCCAAGCTGAGCCATGTTGAAATTACCTCCTTATCACTGATTTTTGCCTTATAACCTAATGTAAACATCGGCGAGAACGCATAGCCTTCTTTGAAATATCCTTCCGCCGTTTTCTTATCACATGTCATCGATACTTTCGTCTTAATCTGAGGAACCACCGCGGACACACTGTCTGCCCCTTCAACATATTTCTCGCGGCACTTATACTCATACGGAAGCGAAAGCACCTCGCTGCCTTTATCTGCCGATAACGTAATGCCGGTCATATCCTCTGTATACTCTGTTGTACCGAAACACGCGACCATATACTCATTCAGCTCGATCTCAGCCTCCCTGCTCATCTCTAAGATGCTGCGCTCAATACGAATATTAGACGCACCTTCCTCAAAGAAAATACGTGTCTGCAATTTCAGATTCAGATCTGTAAACTCTATATCAACCGGATCTAATGTCAGAATACGCGTGCTGCCCTCCTGTGAAAAATGCGCATGAGTCGGACACAGACACAGATCGACCTCTTCCCCATGATAAGTAAGCTTTGCGCTTCTGACCGTTCCTTCTCCGGCATAATGTGTAAAATAACCCGCACGGTATTTTTCCTGAATCAGGAATGGATAAGACGCATCCTGAATGTGGTCCGTACCAATGCCGACCTTCCACTCCAGCTTCGCCACATAAGGCCGCAGGTCAACGATCGCCCCACCCTGATCCATATTGACACAGACACGCAGGAATGGATCGCAGTACCAGAACAGCTGCTTTTTAGAACCATATAAAATATCTCTCCACAGCGCACATTCCGGTTCTGTATAAGTCTTTTTCTCTCTATAATAATCCGCAAACTCGGACATCGTCATATCGATCAGCTTGCCTTCTTTTTTCAAGCTGCCATAATAAGCACATCCATCTTCATAGGATTTTAACAGCAGTTCGTACGGAGCTTCCCATCGTCCCATCTTATTCATCCAGCCCGGCCCTACAAACATCATATTATAGGCATAGCCGTTGTTGAATTTTGCAAGATAACGGTACTGATCAATCAGATTATACAGATATGGATAATCCCATGTCTTACTGTCATAAATCATGCCGCGCAGTACATTCTGAGGATGCGTGCCGAAATTCGAGCCGTTTCCATCGTAACACGCGATCAGATCGCGGGAAAGATGAGGAATTGCCACGATGCCGCTGTCTTCTTCTTTATTTGCTGCCGGAGCATGGGTATTCTGCTTAGAAGGAATCCAAGGAGCCCACGGACCGCCGTCCATAAACGTATACCATGAATTATTGCAGGTATGATATGCCTTTGGCCCCTCTTCCCAGCAGGTTGCGACAGCACATTTTACAGACGGATATTTTTCTTTAATATAGTTAATCAAATCTGCATCCATATAATAGGAACCGGTTGACTCCGGATAAAATCCAAACGTATCGTGGAATTTTTCAAATACATCGTTTACAATAGACTTTTTGTCCTCCATCGAAAACATCCAGATGCAAAAATCCTTTGTCTTATATTTCTCGCGAAATTCTTTGCATGGAAGCCCAAGCAGCGTCAGGCCGATCTCATCGCCATATTTTTCATGATGCTCCTTTGCAATCGATACCGCTTCCTCATTAAACAGGCTTGCATATGTCATTTCAATCGTCGTCTTTAAGCCGTTTTTATGTGCACATTCCTGCTGCGTCTTAAATATATCTAAAGACTCTGTCAGCAGCGCTTTTCTCCCGATGTCCTCTGTCCTGCCCTGCCCGGTCACTTTTTCAGCGTACTCCGGCACCATTTCCGGGCGGTGGATGATATTTACAATAAACTGATCCATGGCTATTCTCCTTTTATTTAATTACAATACCTTGTGCGGCTGTGTGAAGCACTTCTAAATATAGGATGTTATTCAGATCTGCTTCGGCATTTGTTTTGCGCAATCGGTTGTTCTACGTATAGGATAACAATATATATTAAATTTGTCAAGGCTTTATTTATGATTTTTTCATTTAGATGTTACATTTGTGGATACCCGGACGCCGGGCGAGAGGAGCTGTCCCGTCTTCCTGTGACTTTTCCAGAATGCCAAGAAGCCCTAAGTATTCTGCATCTGCGCTGTGGTACCGGACGGAAGCTAAAGGTGCCGCTGCGGCTTCGCCGCCTGTGTATCGAACAGAATACTAAGGGCTTCTAAGCATTCTTCCAACGTTACCGGAAGACAGGCCGGCTCCCCTGACCCGACTGATCTTAATAAGTCTTTAAATGAAAATGATAAATACATCAGCAGAATTTTTAACTGTGAAATGCTAATTAGAGAGCACTGATTTGATACAGCAATTACCGACAGGATATTTCATGTAAAGCCTGTCATAAGCAGCCGGAAGAGGGAATCTGCCCGGCTGTTTATGACAGGTTATTTACTTCGTCGATTCACGCAGCGCCACTTCATAAGGAAGCTTCGTAACATACGGCACATCTTCTCCCTGAATCCTGCGCAGCAGCACCCTGCACGCTTCTCTTCCCAGCTCTTCCGTGTTAAATTTCACAGCTGTAATGCCGACCTTTGAAGCCGCAAGCAGTCCGCTGTCATGAAAAGATGCCAGCCTTATGTCTATCGGAATCTTCAGCCCTTCTGCTTCCAGCTTCTGCAAAATCGCGCTTGCGATCAGGTCATCTGCACTTATGATACAGCTGACGCTGCGATTTTTAACTGCATCAACCGCTCTTTCAATCATTACAGGCGTTACAGCGTCCATAAATATCAGAGATTCGTCCGGCGTCATCCCCTGCTCCTGATAAGCCCTGCAAAAACCTCCCAGACGGTTCTGGTTAATGATATAATTCATATCACCCGCAATGACTGCGATTTTTTTCATCCCTTTCATCAGCAGAATGCTGGTCAGCTCATGACATGCCTCCTCATGGTCGTTGTCAACCTGATACACCCCCGGCTCTTTGGAAAGTCCCATTGTGACAAAAGGAATGCCGCTTTTTTTCAGCATGGCAGCCGCCCTGTCTTCTTTCAGAGTACGCATCAGAATCAATCCGTCTACTTTCCGATTTTCAATCACTCGTTCCAGCCTTGTCAGGTCATTTGCTTCCACAAGCGTCAGTATCAAGTCATACTCCTTAGAAGATGCAATTTCGCTGATTCCCTTTAATGCCGCCGGAAAAAAAGGCAGATCGGAAAAAAGCAGGTCGGACGGAAGCACCATGCCGATATTATATGTGCAGCTCCCTGCCAGCCCCGCCGCCATTGTATTCGGTTTATAATTATGCTTCGCAATAAAATCAAGCACTCGCTGTCTGGTCTCATCCCCGATCCGCCCTTTTCCCGAAACTGCCCTTGATACTGTTGTCTTCGATACTCCAAGCTCTCTGGCCACATCGTCCATTGTAAGTTTTTTATTATCCTGCTCCTGCATGATCTCACCCATTCCATATTATTAAAAAGATACACATTAATAAAATTAGTTCACATTTCGTCGTGTTAGTACACTGGCACAGTGACAACCTGATATTTATGGCAAACGTGCCGAATATTTTATCGCTCTCCGCGCAACCGTTTGCGCCAAAATATTTTTCCATTTGGGGTAAATTATCCGCAAAGCGGGGAGTGCAGATCGCGGGAATGATTTTTCAAACACGCTCTCATCTTCTGTAAAATTGTCTATTTGTTTTCTTGTAAAATCATGTTATTATATCCTTATCTATTTGTAAAGCGTAATATTTTTTAGCAGGTATCGCGTTACTTTTCACACCCTTACCATGACCCGCTGTCTGGTCAGGGCCAAAGAATGGAGCTTGCTCACCCAGCTGCAAAAGAGGCTACGATCATGAATGACATACTCATAGATGTGCAAAACCTGTCGCACCATTTTCATTTACCAAATAAAGCGGTCATATGTGCTTTGGATAACATTTCATTCCAAATAAAAAAAGGAGAGATCTTCGGACTGGTAGGCGAATCCGGTTCGGGAAAATCTACTGCTGCCCGCTGTATCATGAATATCTATCAGCCCACAAGCGGAGATATTTTTTATAAAGGAATCAATATCTGCGATCCAAAGCAGCGGCGCAGACACAAAAAAATGCTTCAGACGACACGCCAGATCATTTTTCAGGACACCGCCTCCAGCCTTGACCCGCGCATGAAAGTCGTAGACCTTATCGCAGAACCTATGGCCATCCATCACATCACACCGCCAAGAGGCTCACGTCTGGCAGAGGCCGCTTTTCAGCTTCATTATGTAGGCATGGATGCTTCCTGCCTGAATAAATATCCGACTGAACTATCCGGGGGTATGCGCCAGAGGGTGGCGATCGCACGCGCGTTAGCTATGGAACCACAGCTTTTGGTGGCGGACGAACCGATTGCCTCTTTGGATGTGTCCATTCAGGCACAGATTATCAACCTGTTTAAACACTTACAGCAGGAGCATGGTTTTACTTTTTTGTTTATTGCACATGACCTGTCTGTCGTAAGATATTTATGCAGCCGAGCCGGAGTTATGTACCGCGGCAAGATTGTAGAAACCGCACCTATCAAAGAGCTTTTTGACAATCCGCTGCATCCTTATACAAAATCGCTCCTTTCCGCAATCCCGTTTCCAGACCCCATCCGGGAGCGCAGGCGTAAGCTGCAGGTCTTTGATGAACAGGCTCTAAATCGAGAAGGCACGCTTTCTATGGTATCACCAGAGCACTGGGTGTATTCTTAGATTTTAAATACAGCCTGCAGCTTCACCATTACTTTTCGCAGCACAGTCGCTTTCTGACTGAGGTGTGAAACAATGTATTATCTTAAGATTTTGTAACCATTTAGATAAAGCGTTATATATTGGCCGTGAGTTTGGAGAGACGCATATCCGCCAAATTCGCAAACCTAGTTATACGAATGCATCAAAGCCGACGGAAGCGTCTCTGACCGGACGGGCGCGGCTTGGCAGTCAGAATACATTCACCATACCTGACGGTGCAAGCCGGCGCAGAGGATAAGAACGCGCTTTCTATCACCCTGAAAGATGAACCAGCAGCTGCAGACGGGACGAAAAAGGATGCACTCTCCGGCTCTTACTGTCTGGCCGGTGTCCGCGGAAACGCGTCCTGCTCAATCTTTTATAAGACAGTCGGCTCCCCGACGCCAACGTATGTTATTGGCGTGAACGACCTCACTGGCGGCGTCACCTTCGGCCCGCACAACAAGATCCTGAAGCTGACTGTAGACGGGAAGCCATTCACCTTTACTTATGACGAAGGATTTTATACGCCGGACGAGCTTCTTAAGATGCTCAACCAACAGTTTAAAGATCAAAACTGCCCGCTTTCTGCCTCATTAGATCATGGAAGGCTGAAGCTGACCAGCGAAGTATCCGGCTATCATACTTTTCGGAAGCGCAGATTAAAAACCGGAGGTGTATCAGGCGATCACCTCCGGTTTTTTGAGTCAACGAATGAATTTTGAATACTTTTAAGTAGCTTAATAATATATCAGATTCCCTTAAATATAAAGCTAAACTCCAGCTTCTGCCCCGCATCAATGCAATACTCCGGATGCACAAACGCTCCCCAGCTGTCATCCCCGCCGACACCCATCTGTGCCAACGCCGCACGTACCACCGTATGGTGAACCCTCGGCAGATCATAGCCATGAGCTGCATTCTCCATCTCATGCGGCGTATACGGCAGCGCGGAAAAGCTGATCGAATCTCCTGCAAAAAGCATTCCTCTGCCCTTTGCATTCGTTACAGCTGCATAACGCACGCCCAGCTTATTGCCGCATTCCTGCGGAACGATATATTTTGCCATATTATCTGCGACTTTATTGTGATAGATTCCAAGCTTTGCCCCTTCCTTACGGTCTGCATAAGTCTCAGCCGGCCCAAGGCCATACCACTTCACACGGTCATAATCCGCATTCAGGCTGAACATCATGCCGAACTCCGGCATGTCGCCCAGCTCTTTGACGGGATCATAAGACAGCGTCGTCTTCACTGCCCCGTCACCGTATACCGTATAGGCTACTTCGCAAAAGCTGTGCGGTGTCGTCGGCATATGATAGCGGTAAGTCACAGTCACGCAGCGGTCTCCTTCCTCTACCCTGACCGTATTATCAAGCATCGTCGTATTTTCTGCACCGTCTGCCATTTGGGAATTTTTATGACTGACATACATGCTGGCAATCTTCCACTGTGCATAACGCGCCGGTGCAAGACTTCCTGCATCATTATCGACCGGTGCACGCCAGAAGTTCGGAAGCGGTATTTTCTCAATCATCTCTACTCCGGCATATCGATAAGATACGAGTCCGCCAAACAGAATCGAAAACAGCACGTCAAATCCGTCTCCTTTGACACCGATATTCTGTTTGCCGCGGATCACACGGATCGACTTCCTGCTTTCCTTCCATACAAACGGCTTCTTAAAAATCTTCTGGCCAAATGCGATCTCATGTCCGGCCTTTGCCCATAAAGTATCCTCTTTTAACAGGAAACTGATCGTCACTGCATATTCCCCATCCTCCTGATCTGCAAACGGCAGATCATACTGCTCGCTTGACAGCGGAGGGACTGAGACATCCAGCTCCTTTTCCGCGATAAAGATACCATTTTTCTGCAGTTTCGCCACACACCGATAAATGTCTGTATTTACGAAGAGATTCTTATTGATTACTGTAAACATCTTATCGTCAAATCTCACGGAAATATTCTGATAGTTATATTTTACATCCTGCATCTTCGGAGACGCGTCACGCTCACCGCCGTATACAATGCCGTTGCCGCTGAAATTAAAGTCGGTCGGGCGTTCGCCGAAATCGCCTCCATAAGCCTGGAACTCTTCTCCATAGCGGTCTTTTTTCAAAATCGTCTGGTCGATATAATCCCAGATAAATCCCCCCTGATAAAGCGGCTCCGTATCCGTCAGATCGGTATATTTATGCATCGCGCCGCAGGAATTTCCCATCGCATGGGTATATTCACAGCAGATAAAAGGCTTGTCCCTATGCTCGGCCAAAAATGCCTGAATCGCCGCTACAGAAGGATACATCTGGCTTTCCATGTCGCTGGTATCGTTGTAACGACGGTCATGAAATACACCTTCATAATGTACCAGACGATACGGATCCAGCTTATGGAACAATCTGGACATTTCATAAAGCACTTTTCCGCCAAAGGATTCATTGCCGCATGACCAAATCAGTATCGCCGGATGATTTTTGTCTCTCTGATAGCAGGAATTCACCCGATCAAGCATCACTGCCATCCATTCATCCTGATCTCCCGGTACGACTGTCTCCGGCCCGGCTTCTCCCCGCACGACAGGATCCCACGCGCCATGCGACTCCAGATTATTCTCCGCTATCAGATACAGCCCGTATTCGTCACACAAATGGTAGATTCTGGAATCATCCGGATAATGACAGGTACGGATTGCATTGATATTATTCTGCTTCATCGTAACTATATCCGTAACGATCTCTTCTGTAGAGACTGCGCGGCCTGTCTTGGACGAAAATTCATGACGATTCACGCCCTTGAATACAATACGCTTTCCGTTTAAGCACATCAGCCCGTCTTTCATCTCAAAACGACGGAAACCAATTCTCTGCGGGATAAATTCTGTCTGATTTCCTTCTTCATCATAAACCGTAAGCTCCATGTCATACAAATATGGCACTTCCGCACTCCAAAGCTTCGGATGAGATACTGGATAGGACAGCTCTATCGTTCCTGTCTGCTGCGCATCCGTCTGTTCTGCAATGCCTGTCTCAGCAGCTTTGGACTCCATATGCCCTGCAAGCTGTACTGTATCATCCACAAGCACGCCGTATGCATCTGATACCTTGACATGCACTTTTCCCGCTCCCTGTGTTTCCAGGCAGAGCTTTAAATCCGCCTGCGACAAATCCTGCGCGACTATCGGCTCTGTCTTAACATCCCACACATGAGCCTTTGGAACCGTGTATAAATAAACGCTCCGATAAATCCCGGAAAACCGATAGAAATCCTGATCCTCGCACCAACTGCTGGAAGTCCATTTAAATACACACACAGCCAGCTTATTTTCCCCATCCTTTAGATAAGGTGTCAGTTCAAATTCTGACGGAGTAAAGCTGTCCTCGCTGTAGCCAACAAACTGTCCGTTCAGCCAGAGCGCCATGCCGCTTTCCACACCCTGAAAGGATATATAGACCGGCCTGCCCGCAAAATCATCCGGCAGTGTAAAATACTTCACATAGCTGGCTGTCGGGTTAAACTCCGTCGGTATTTCATCCGTCCAGATCTCTTCCCTGCCGTCCCACGGATACTGCACATTGGCATACTGCGGCACATCATATCCCTCCATCTGGATATGCGCCGGCACGCGGATATCATCCCACGGCCGGCAGTCATAGCCTTCCTTTTCAAAGCCAGTGATTGTTTGCGCATAGTTTCTGGCATAGTGGAATTTCCAGATTCCATCAAGCGGGTATCGGTAAGAAGACTCTTTTACAGCTGCCTGCTCACGGTTTTTGTAGCACACGTGGTCAGAATGGGCATCCAGCCTTCCCTCTGCAAAATACTGAGGATCCTTTACCTTTTCATAATTAAAATTTGACATACGGCTTATTCTCCTTTACCTTGTTCAATATCGATTGATTGGCGATATTGTCCCTCATTATATCCGTATTATTTCATGATGTAAAGGTAAATAATTCATCAATATCTATATTTTGTTATCATGGATTTCCACGACATACTTTCGTCCAATCGTACCACTGCCTCTTTGATACCCTCGAACAAAAGTTTTCCAGATACATCAGCATATACGAGCAATAAATGTGGCAGATCTTAAATTTCGCGAGTATAAAACATAGAATCATTTTATTTGTACAAGCTCTATTCCTTCTTTTTTTCCAAGATTTCGTGAATATAGTTTTTGCTTTGAATTATTCCAATGCTCATGCACGCCGAGATTGGAAACAGCATGGCCGTTTCCGTCCGTATAGACTGTTCCTGACGGTGCGTTAGAGACAAGCCCCGCTTCATGCAGATAGTTTTCGTTTGTTATATCCGCCGCAGAACCGTTATTACGTGTCACAGTCGGTTCATTATTTAGAAAATCCGCACCGACAGAATCAATCGCTACCGGATCTTGTGATACAAAAATGCTGGAGGTGTAATCCCTGTGAAACGGAGCCTGCCGCCACTTGGAATTTTTAGCGGTAATAGAAGCGCCCTCGCTTGGCGCGCAGATGAGAGCATCCAGCATGTACAAGACAGTCTTGCCGCCGAGATCAGCATTTGCCATCAAGTCTACCAGCGGACTGTAAATCCCCATCTCCGATTTTGTCAGCCATTGGTGCAGATTTGCTCCCTCCGGCGGGCGCATGGTATTCCCATTGATAAAAGAACCAAAATGATTTTTCCCGCACAGAGTAATACCGTAGCTATGTCCTTTCAGATTGGCAAGATTGATGATATAGTCTGCTTTGGTCACACAGGCCGGCAGATAATTTATCTTTCCGCTGAACTTATGCGACCAGTGAATCGGCGCACTTTTATCCGCCACACCATTGCTGCGTCCCACGAACTGAACGCCTCTCAATCTTCCTGAAGTACACATTTTGACCATATAATCGGGAAACAGGCGGGACACATCGTAAACCACAAGATCAGACGGATTCACTCCTCCTTCTTTTACGAGAGACACGAGCAGAGCCTTCAAAAGCACCGGATTGGTATAACTCATCTGCGTTTTGCCGGAAGTGTCATCGTCAAATACCGCAGAGCCGTTGATATTTGCCTTGACTGCGATTTTTTCGCCCTTTGCATAACTGCCGTTTCTGCACCTGGCTTTGTTATTTGCCAGAAACAATGCATTCCAGCCCTCCTTTGCCGTATCTTTACCGCCAAGGGACGCAATACTGTCGTTTACCATTTTCAAAATAACCTTTTTATCAAAATGTTTTGTCTCCCACCAGTATCCGCTGCCGTCCCATTCTACGGAATCAGGGTTATGCGACCATACCACGCGCCCCGGCTTCGCGCCTATTCCAGTGCCATAGGCTTTGTGCTGCGGATAATTTCCATCGTAAGGAAGCGGCTGCAGTTTTGCTGCTGATGAACTAGAGGGCTGCTTTGCTTTTGCTTCTGTTGATTGTGTATCCTTCATACCACAGCCGGTCATCAAACATAGAAAGAGTGCTGTAGTCAAAAGAAAAGATTCGATTTTTCTAATAACCTTCACGATGACCATCCTTTCTATTTTTCTATTTCTAATCTTTTATATCAAATTGTCAATAAAGAATTGTTCTATTCTATCAAACGGAATAATGTCTGTCTGGTCGTACAAATCCGTGTGACTTGCTCCCGGAACAAGCAGCAGCTCTTTGTTATCCTGATACTTGCTTCCGTCAGTCATAGCGGCATAGGCATCCTTGCCAAAATAGCAGGAATGCGCCTTATCTCCATGAAGCACCATGACCGCACTGCGGATTTCATTGCTGTACCGGAGAATCGGCATATTTATAAAGGACTGGCAGCCAATCACATTCCAGCCGCCGTTGGAATTTAAGGAACGGGCATGATAGCCGCGTTCTGTTTTATAGTAAGCGTGATAGTCCTGAAAATACCACGGCGCATCTTCCGGCATAGGGTCGGACACCCCGCCGCCAAGAGCATATGCGCCGTTTTTATAATCTTCAAGCCGCTGTGCATTCATCGCCTTGCGCTTCTCAAAACGGGCTTCCTCGCTGTCCTCACTGTCAAAATACCCGTTGGTATTGACACGGCTCATGTCGTACATTGTAGACGCGACAGTTGCTTTGACACGGGTATCAAGCGCCGCAGCATTGATTGCCATGCCGCCCCATCCACAGATTCCAATGATACCGATTTTCTCCGGATCCACATTATCTTGTAATGAAAGAAAATCCACCACCGCCATGAAATCCTCTGTGTTGATGTCAGGGGATGCCATGTATCGAGGCTCGCCGCCGCTTTCTCCAGTATAGGACGGGTCAAATGCAATCGTCAAAAATCCTCTCTCCGCCATCGTCTGTGCATACAGACCAGCCGCCTGCTCCTTGACCGCGCCAAAAGGGCCGCATACTGCGATCGCGGGCAGTCTGCCTTCTGCGTTCTTCGGCACATACATGTCTGCCGCCAGAGTAATCCCAAAGCGGTTATGGAAGATGACCTTGCTGTGATTCACCTTTTCGCTTTTCGGGAAAGTCTTATCCCATTCCTGAACCAAGTTCAATTCTGTTTCCATTGTTCGATACCTCCTATTTAAATATGTTTTTTGTGAATGCTGTAAACTAAAAAATCCAGACAATCGATCTGCTTTTGTCCGTCACTCACCCGCTCCTACAGATTGATTCTATGCTTGGAGAGCAAAGGCAGAAGACGGTTCCACTTATTTGCTTTTGCAAGCTCCATACAAGCTTCAATTAAATCTTTACCACATCCTGCGTCGATCAGATTCTGATGCAGGATTCCCATTGTATCTGACGCCTCTGACATTCTCTGCACCTCCTTTACCTGCTATTATACGGATATTTTTCGATATGTCTAATACATATAACTCATATCACGTTATTCTTGATAAGAATACCTCAGCTGTGCTATACTGAATAAAAACAATCGGGAGATGCATATGGAAATTCGTGTTCTGCGCTATTTTTTAGAAATTGCAAGAAAAAATAATATGTCACGTGCAGCGGAAACTCTTCATGTTTCCCAGCCAACTTTATCCAAACAAATGAAAGAACTGGAATCCGAACTCGGAAAAAAGCTGTTCCGCAGGGGCAGTACCGGCCTTGCCCTGACAGACGAGGGAATGCTGCTGCGAAAGCGGGCAGAAGATATACTCGCAATGGTAGATAAAACTACGGATGAATTTCGGGAGCTGGATAACATTACCGGCGGAGAGGTTCAGATCGGATGTGCAGAATCACATCAAATTAAATATCTGGCACAGGTCATTAAAGGCTTCCGAGATAATTATCCCCTTTTTCACTACCATCTGACAAGCGGGAATACGGAACAGGTTGTAGAACGCCTGGACAAAGGACTGATTGACTTTGCGTTTATCGTAGAGCCGCCAAATCTCGAAAAGTACAACTATATTGAAATGCCGGGGGCAGACATTTGGGGGCTTGTAATCCGGAAAGACGATCCGCTGGCAGAAAAAAAGGAAATCGTTTTTGAGGATTTGTCAGGAATAAACCTGATTTGTTCCGAGCAGGGCATGAAATTTGATATAGCACGGTGGTGCGGGGAAAAAAACGACCAGTTAAACCTAAGCGGCACCATAAATCTTTGTTACAATGGCGGCGTGTTTGTAGAAGAAGGACTCGGATGTATGCTGACCTTCGAGCGCTTAATAAATACAAGCGATGACAGCATCCTGTGTTTCCGGCCTCTGTTTCCAAGGCTTGAAACAAAAATGTACATCATTTGGAAAAAATATCAGGTGTTCACGCCGATTGCGGAACTGCTTTTAGATGAGTTAAAAAACAGATTTTATTGCAATTAGGGAGAATCCGATATAGGAAAACTCATGCACGATTTTAACTGTACCCAAGCGGCTGATATGAATTTTGAACTGATGGCAGAACGAACAAAATATTTGAAAGAAAACCCCAATGGAGTTCAAGAATGGGAATTTCAGATGCGACATATGGTACATCTACAAGCTTTGCAAAGATGTCTAAAGTACGTTCTCGCGCTGACACTCTGATTTCTGTTCGGACGGAGCGCTCTGGTTCTATTATACAGCAATGCCGAACCGATTAAAATAGTGTTTATGAAATTATATTTTCTTCCATACCCATCCTACACTGCAGTCCTTAGAACAGAACATTGCACTATCCGTTCAACTTCAGAGTTTCATTCATACTGCCGGTGCGGTACCCTTTCAAATCCAAAGTCACATATGTAAAGCCGTACTCCAAAAGCTTATTTACAATATTTTCCCTGATTTCCTGACGCATCAGCAGCTCAAATTCCTCCGGCAGCACTTCAATCCGTGCCATACTGCCATGCACGCGCACGCGCACCTGCCGAAAGCCATGATCCATCAGCAGCTGCTCTGCCCTGTCTGTCATAGCCAGCTTTTCCGGCGTAATCATTTCTCCATAAACAAAACGCGATGCCAGACATGCAAAAGAAGGCTTCTCCCATGTCGGCAGCCCCATCTGTCTGGATAAAGCACGTACATCCGCCTTTGTCATGCCGGCTTCCCGCAGCGGGCTTTTTATTCCCAGCTCTCGGACAGCCTGATGCCCCGGGCGATAATCACCGTCATCATCCAGATTAGAACCTTCGACTACGTATGCCATCTGCTGCTCTTTCGCTGTTTTTATGATCTGTTCCATCATGCTCCGTTTGCATAAATAACAGCGGCTCTGCGGATTTCTTTCAAATCCTTCGATAGAAAATACGTCCGCTTCACAGATGACCTGACGGATGCCGTACTTTCGGCAGAATTTCTCCGCTTCCAAATGCTCCCTCTCCGGGAAGATGCATGAATGAATCGTCACAGCAATCACACTGCTGCCCAGCACATCATAAGCAGCTTTTAATAAAAATGCAGAGTCTACTCCTCCTGAAAATGCTACTGCTATGCTGCCCAGCTGTTTTATATACTGATTAAAATATTCTAATTTTCCCTCTAATTTTTTCTCTGATTTTTTCTCTAACTTTTTATCCATCTGTCTGATTCCTTTTTATCATAACATCTGCCTGAATGAAGATTACTTTGTCAAACGCTTAGCAAACATAATATAATAGCAATTCAATTCAAAATCACTGCATTCTCTTAAATGTTCCGGCAGAAAAGACTTTAATTTCATAAGCATCTCCAGCTCGCTCAGTTCCTTTCGCAGCTTTTCATCAATTCCATTTTCATTCAAAAAAATCCCTATTTCTGAAATCGCCCTGTCCAGTTTTCGCCTTTCCACTACAAAATCCATATTATAACGCGATTCTGCTTCCCATTCACTCAGCATTTCCGCATGGTCGTCAATCCAGTCCGTAACAATCAGGTTAGCGCCATTATTCGACACCATCTGCAGCAGCTTTGCTATCCGATGAGTATTAGGAACTGTAACACCCACACATTCCAATGCCCCCTTTATCACCTTTTCTGTGCACTGCTGTAAATGATAAGCTGCAATATTCAAAAACATTTCATCATGAAACGGCTTTTTATACAGCATAACTGCCGCCTGATAATCCATATACGCACTTTTAAACAATCGAATATCACACAATTTTCCCGCCTCTTTCATATAAAAGCAGCCCCGTCCGCTCAATCTGTTTATATAATTGATTTTCGTGATCCAAATCCATAACCAGATCCAATTCACAGTCTATCTCCGGTTCCTTTTTAAGCGGAAGCTTCGGATCAATTTTTTCTATATATAAATCAATATCACTGTAACTGCTGCACCGAAACTCCAGCGAGCTTCCAAATAACACAATTCTCTTTACATTTTCGTCTTTTTGCATAATCTGCAGAATTTTCTGTACCCTGTCCTGCATAATCGGATGCACATGATTGCAGTGCAAAAAATCAACGCCGTCTTTTGCCCCAAAATCCCACATCTCTTTAAAATTATTCATGCTTCAGCCTCTTTAAATATTCCGCCGCAGAGACTGCTGCATTTGCACCATCCGAAACAGCTGTCACAATCTGACGAAGAGCCTTCGTGCGAACATCACCCGCTGCAAAAAAACCTGCTGCTGATGTCACGCAGTCTTCTCCCGCAGCAATATAGCCCGTATCATCCAGCTCTACGATGCCCCTCAAAGACTCCGTCTGCGGCTGCATCCCGACTGCGACAAACGTACCGCTGACAGGCAGAGACCTGCCGTCCTTCAGCTCCAGCGCTGTCACTGTCTGTTCTCCGCTTATTCTGGCAGGAACAGCACTTGTAATGATTTCTACATTATCCTTTTCCTTCAGCCGCTGTACATTTGACGGCGAACCGCGAAATTCCTCCCGGCGGTGAACCAGATATACTTTGTCACATAAATCAGACAGATACAATGCATCCCCCAGCGCCGTATCCCCGCCGCCGATCACCGCTGCATCTTTCCCACGGTAAAATGCCCCGTCACAGACAGCACAGTAAGATACTCCTTTTCCGATATAGTCTTCTTCTCCATCGATACCCAAGCGACGGTGCGCTGCTCCTGCGGAGTAGATGACAGCTCTGGCACGAATCGTCTGCCCGTCTGCGAAATGGACGCTCCATACATCTTCTTCCTTCGAAAAACCATCCGCCATGCCGTCAAAAAATTCTACTCCCAGCTCTTCGGCATGATTTCGAAACGCTTCACCCAGATCATATCCGTTGATCTTTGGAAGCCCCAGATAATTATCTACCTGATCGGTTTCGGCAATCTGACCTGTGCCCATATAATCCTTTTCAGCTACCAGAATACTTAAATTTGCCCTTTTTGCATATACTGCTGCGCTAAGCCCCGCGGGACCGCTTCCTATAATTAATACATCCAACAAATTTCTGCTCATATTATTTTACCAGCCTTTTTCACTATTTCATATTATTTTTTATTATACGCATTTCTAAAGTAAAAGTCTATGATTATTCCTTTTCTTTTATTCATAGGCAAAGATAAGGTGCCGCAGCGTAAACACAGAATGCTTAGGGATTCTTAGCATTCTGGAAAAGTCACCAGGAGACAGGACAGCTCCCTCAGCCTGCGTCCGGGTATGCCAAAAATGGTCGCAAAAAACAGAAATCCCTTTATTGATTTCCTGTCTTAGTGTGCCGTCCTATGCAGCGGCAATTTTCGGCTTTTGGTTACTGTATATGTTCATCATAAAAATCCAAAAAGTCCTCAAACAGCTCCAAATCCAATGAATTACACCATTTCTCCCTGTCAAGATTTTGATATATATAATTGGCTTTATCCTCCGAAAACCGTTCCATGTTTTCCTCTGTATGATAGTCATAGTCAAGCGTTTTGAGCCATTCATCAAAATTCTCATGAAACACATTGCGATATGTGTCGTCATTGAAATAGTTATGTCCTTTATTCTCAAGAGGAAT
>CANDMV010000061.1 GCA_947385875.1 uncultured Eubacterium sp.
AATTGGACGCATTCTTGTCTTTCCGGTAGCAATCAGCGCATCACGCCTTCCCATGCCGCCGATCCGCAGCTGGTTGACATAATCGACAAACACAATACCATTATTTACTACCGTTCCCATTAAAATCGTAAAGCCAAGCAGACTCATCAAGGACAGCTGTTCTCCAAATGCCAGCAGCGCCAAAAGCCCTCCGGTAAACGCAAGCGGTACCGTAAACAGTACGATAAATGGCGACAAGAGACTTTGGAACTGCGCTACCATGATTAAATAAATCAACAAAAATCCAAGCGCCATCAGCTGAACCATCTGGCTCACCATATCGTTTACCTGATCGGTCTCACCGCCGATTTCAATCGAATAGCCGTCTGCCACCTGATAATCCCGCAGTTTTCTGGTCAATTCTCTGGAAAGCAGTGTTGTATTATATCCTTCCTGCGTGTCGGCTGTAACCGTAATATAATGAGACTGGTTTTCTCTCGAAATCGACGCAAGTCCCTGGCCGTATTCGATTTGGGCAAAATCTCCCAGCTTGTAATTCTTTGTCACTGTATTGCCTGTTTCGTCTTTCGTAGATGCCTCTAATTCCATTTTCAGCAGGTTATCACGATTGACAAGCTCCGTCTCATCTACGATCTGTACATCCATATCCGTATCACCGACTGTCATTGTCACAGAATTTGACTCCGTCGTAAGGTGAGATGCTACTGTACTATAGATCTGAGCTACAGTGAGTCCCTTTTTCATCGCCTTATCTTTATTAATCATTAGATGTATTTCTTCTGCCCCATCCTCCTGACCATTGGATATATTTTCAAAGCCTTTGATCTCAGCTACAATTTCCTGCACATCTTCGCTGATTTCAATCAGCTTCTCTGTGCTGTCTCCATAAATATTCAAGGACAGCCCGCTGCCCATCATCGCCGTCATATCTCCCATCGCAGATGATGAAACTGAGACCTCACAGTCAAGCTCACTTGTGGCCTCTTCGATCTGATCGGAAATATCACGTATTCTATAGACATCTTTAATATCCTCATCTAATAAAATCGAGAACATATAATTTAGATGGTCATCTCCGCTGACACCTGCACCTAACATACCGGAAGAACTGCTGCCGTCCATCGCGCCTACCGTCGCTACGCCTTCTACGGACATCGCTGCTTCCATTACCTGATCTGCCATGACAAATGCATCCTCTTTTTCTGTATCTTCCGGCATCGTAACTGTGACAGAAATCTGCTCTCCTGTCATCTCCGGCAGAAGCGTAATGCCCATCCGCATAACCTCATAAATACAGATTACAAGTAATATAATCGACAGTGCAAGCGGAATTATTTTTATTTTCAGGCAGAAGGAAAGTGCAGCCGCATATGCGCTCTGTATTTTCTCAAATAATGGATACCTTTTTTCCTTCGTCTTCTTCAGCATGATCGAGCCTGCTGTCGGCACAATAGTCAGCGCGACAATCAGCGATGCTGTCAAAGCATAAGAAATCGTCAGTGCAAACGGAACCATCAGCTCCGCCACCAGTCCGTTTGTAAATACCATCGGCAGAAACACGCAGATTGTCGTCAGAGTAGAGGCTATGATCGGCCCTGCCACCTGCTTTGCACCCTGAACTGCTGCTCTAGGCGCAGATGCCCCGTGGTTCCTGATACGGTAAATGTTCTCTATTACAACAATGGAATTATCTACCAGCATTCCTATGGAAAGCCCCAGTCCTGCAATCGTCATAATATTAATTGATATGCCGGAAAAATACATAATTAATATCGCAAACAATACAGAAAACGGTATACTAAATGCTACCACCAACGTCGGCTTTACATCCTTAAAGAACATCGCCAGCACAAGGACTGCCAAAAGCGCGCCGCCGATCATACTCTGCAGTACGCTGCTGATGAACATCGTAATATAGTCGCCCTGATCCATGATCGGCGTAACTTCTAATCCCTCATATTTTTCCTCTAATTTTTCAATGGCGTTTTCACATGTCTTAGACACATTGCTCGTACTGGCTGTGCTTCCCTTAAAAATAGACAGCAGCACGCCTACTTCACCGTTAATTTTCGCGTAATTCTCTCCCGCATTATCTATCACTGTAATGTCGGCCACATCTGACATCCTGACATTTCCGGCTCCCGGCAGCTTGCACAGCAGCATTTCTTCCAACGCCTCGACCGTATCATAATGATCTCCGACCTTAATCAGCCACTGATGCTCGTCATCATCCTCTATGTAACCAGCCGGCATCGAGAAATCCTGTGCCATAATCATCTGGGATAACGTATCCATATTTGCAAGGCTGCTGATATTAGCGTTATCAAGTGCGGCTTTTTTTGACTGGCGATACTGTTTTTTCGCTTCTTTCAATTCTTCCTGCGCACCGTCCAGCTCCTTCTCGGAATTTTCAATTCCAGTCAGGCCATTAGCCATCTGTGCATCACCGGATGCAATGGATACTGCCGCGTCAAAGCTGCCGCTGCTGGCATCCTTATACTGCTGGTCGATCTGCTCCATACGGCTGGTAACCTGCTTGACAGCTGTTTCCACCGCCATAATCTGTGTATCCAGATTCGCAAGCCCTGTCTCGATCTGAGGAAGCCTCTTCGTCACAACGTCTGACAGCTGCTGCAGATTCTCAACCGTTAAGTCTTTGATCTGATCTCCTGCTCCCATCTGCTCTGCGATTCCCGTCTGCTCCACCCACTTGATAAACGCCTCTAAATTCTCCGGATTGGCCAGCGCATCGTCAATGTCAGCCGGTATTGTAACACCGGCAAGCAGTGCCTGCTGACCCATGGTTAATTTAAGAGCTGCGAGCGCCGAATTTGCCTGATTATAAGCTTCCTCTAAGTGATTATCCTCATAAGCCTTCTTTTCAGCTTCAAGCCCCGCCTTGGAAGCCTGAAGACTGGTCAGATTCGCTTCGTATGCCGCCTTTGTAGCCTGCGCCTGGTCCAGTGCGAGACTTGCTTCTGCAAGCTGTCTGGCTGTCTCATCTTTTGTCTTTTTTAAGTCAGCCTGCTTTTTTTCTAATTCGCTTTTGGCATCGGCAAGCTTTTTCTTGCCATCCTCCATCTGCTGCTGAGCTTCTTCGATCTGTTCTTTTGCTTCTACAAGCTTTTCATTTGTTTCCTCTAAAATCTGATCATTGATTTTCTCGATCTTATCTGCATTTAAGCGTACTTCTACTGTCCGTTCTACACTGCCGACTGCCGTAACACTTGCGACACCATCCTGACGCTCAAAATACGGCCGGATAATTTCCTCCGTAAAATCAGAGACTTCATAAATATCCCGCCCCTCATAGCTGACCGTTGCATACATCGTCGCCATCATATCCATGGAAATCTCCAGCATATTCGGCGTGCCGCAGGCTTCCGGCAGATTCAGCTGATTTAACTGTGCGGATACTTTGACCATCGCTGAATCCATATTTGTATTTTCCACAAATTCCAGCGTAATCATGCTGTAATTTTCAGAACTGACACTCGTTATGTTTTCTACGCCAGTCACTGTTCCCAGTGCCTGTTCCATCGGCTCTGTTACGTCATTTTCTACCTTTTCCGGACTTGCTCCCGGCTCTGTAGTAATAATCATCAAATACGGCAGACTGATATCCGGCAAAAGGTCTGTCTGCATACGCATCAGACTGACGACACCTACGACCAGAACTGCAATTACCGCTACAAAAATCGTATAAGGCTTCTTTACACAATATTTTGTCATATTTTCTCTCCTTTTGAGTTAGGTTCAGACTTTTGAGCCGCTGCTTTCACGCGCCCGGTTTTCGGCAATATAGTTCTCAAATTTTTCCGCTGAATAATTTAAGATCAATTCTTTTGGAAATCCTGCCGCTTTAACAATCGGCATAGAATGATCTGAATTTGCAATGTCTGTCATATAATGTGCATCACTGTTCATAATCACAGGTACTTCATGCTGTTCACAGAGCTTTAGAATTTTAGCAATATTTTCCTTTACATTTGAACGGGAAGGCATTCTGAGCGCATTATTATTAATTTCCAATAGTGTATGATACTCCTTAGAAGCACATACCAGCTGTTCATAATCCAGCGGACAATTGCTGTCGTCAGGATGTCCGATAATATCGATTTTCGGATTTTTCATTGCTCCTATGACTGCTGCCGTGTTCTGCTCGATTGTTCCTATCTTGTACAAATTGCCATGAATGCTTGCAATTCGCAGGTCAAGCCTGTTCAAAATCCAGTCCGGCAGGTCAATCGTCCCCTTGTAATCCAGAATGTTCAGCTCTGCGCCGAGCAGCAGCTTTACGCCGAACATCTCTCTTGGCACTACCCTAAGGTTTACAAAGTATAAATCGTCACATGTACCCGGCATATAGTGGGTGTGCTCAGTGATGCCAAGTATTTTAAGCCCCAGATCTGATGCAGCCCTTGCCATCTCAGTAATCGTCCCATATGCATGACCGCTTGCCAGCGTATGCGTATGTACGTCCAGTTCAAAATCCATTGTCTTATCCTCGTCTTTCTCTATCATTCATGTTCCTATCTGCGATAATTACTCACGAACGACAAAATCTGCCGATACCCATACTGCGTTTTCTTTTGTCGGGTAACATGGCAGGCTTTCATAAACGTTCGTATTTACACGCAGGCGATAAAATTTTCCATATAGCTTCCAGTGTACTGGCATGATGATGTTTGAACTAACAGTTCTGAATATATCGTCACTCTGCAAGGCATCGTTGACTGACGCTATCATGCCCTGTGGGTACAACGCGGCAATGGCGGAAATAGCGGATGCTGTATTCATCGTTATTTCTGCAACGCTGTACTAGTATCAACGCCCATGAGTCGGCGTTGTCGGCAAATTTTATTGCCTGCTCACATGTATTGCGTTAATAATATACCGCATTTTCGCGCGTTCGTCTATTTTTTTCAATGGATTTTATAAAATATTAAGATAATTTAGTTACAGTTCAGCCTTCGGCTTCACTGTAACGGAATCATGTAATCGTAAGATCTGTCGATCTGTCGCCTCGCTTTCCAGATATTCTTTATCACATACTTCATTTGCAAATACGCATGTTTTCTGTTTCGTCACCATCCATAAAGCATTTTTATCTTTAAGTGTGGAAAACTTTCCTGATACGGAAAATATCCTAATTATCTTCACAGAAAAAGCTGTCCCGCAAAGTTATTGCTGTTATTGTTCAATTATAATGCTATCTACAATCATTTTCTGTGCTTTCTTATCGTAATAAATATCCTCATACTCCTTTCCAGCTTTGCTTAACCGCAATCCTATAAACATCCCTGCTGCCTGCCCTTTTTCAGTGACATATTTTTTCCATATTCCATCAGTTAATGTTTCTCCGGCATACTCTCCTGCCTGCATTCTGCGGAATAGTTCGGCACCCGATATTTTTTTTACTGTCTGTTCATCGCGCAGCTCATTCAGCTTTTCTGCAATCTCAGTCACAAGATATTTCTCCGCATACGGAAATGCTGCTGCCTGCTCTTCTGTCAGATAAAAGTCCACCTTTTTTGCTTTTTCCATTTTCTGCTGCCCAAAAGACGCCTGTGACTGCACCTCTTCTAATTCCCCAAAATAAAACTTTTCCCGGACTCCTCCGGTATAATCATAGATCACTTTTAAGAACCTCTCCCCAAAACGCTCGAACTTATTCTCCCCGACACCTGTGACTTTCATCATTTCATCCCGATAAAACGGAGCTTTGACGCACAAATCTACCAGAGTCTTGTCTGAAAAAATAATGTACGGCGGCATGCTTTCCTCTCTGGCAATCTCTGTCCGCAGTGCCCGCAGCCGTTCGAACAGCTCCAGCCCCCTTGAATTTAACAGGTCTGATCTGCGCATCCGGACTGCATCCGTCTTTTTCTCACGGGATGCTTTTGCCGGATCTGCTTTGATTTTTTTCCAGATTACTTTTCTTGTACCCTGCCTTACTTCAGCCGCCTGCGGCGATACTCTCAGCAAAGAATATCTGTCATTTGTTGTATGTAGAATCCCCTCCGCAAGCATTAAGTTAATAATTGATTTAATCTCTGTCTCTCTTAGTTCCTTTAAACTGCCGTATGACTCATACTGTGCTACGCCGTATTCCCGCAGTTTTGCACGGGTCTCTCCTGCAAGCATTCCTGCGATCACGTTTATGCCATACCTCTGCCTTACTTCCAAAATGCCGGTGATAATCTTTTCTGCTTCGGCTGTTACATCTGTTTCCTCATATTCTCTGGCACAATTCAAACAATTTTCACACCTTATCATACCATCTTCACCAAAATACCGCAGGATATAATTTCTCAGACATTCTGTCGTCTGACAGTAATAAGTCATAATACGCAGACGCTCCTCGTCACGCTCTCTGAGCTCTGCCATCTCCTCCCACGTATTCTCATCATTCGGCTCCCTGCTGTCGAGCAAAAATCGATTGATCATAACATCCTGCGCAGAATATAACAGGATACATTCTGCCCGTTCACCGTCACGCCCTGCCCTTCCGGCTTCCTGATAATAATTTTCCATGCTCTGCGGCATGTTATAGTGAATGACATAGCGGACATTGGACTTATCAATACCCATTCCAAACGCATTCGTAGCAATCATTACTGGACTTTTATCATAGATAAAATCATCCTGACTCTGTCTGCGCTCTTCGTTGCCAAGCCCCGCATGATATTTTGCAGCTGAGACCCCCTCTGCCTGAAGCTTTTCATACAGGGCATCTACATTTTTCCTGGTCGCGCAGTAAATAATGCCGCTCTCATCGGCATGTTCTTTTACATAACGAAGCACAAAGCTGTCCTTTTTCGGAGGTGTCTCTACCGCAAAGTATAGATTTTTGCGATCGAATCCAGTTACCAATGTCTGCGGATGTATCAGACCCAGCACACAGAGGATGTCTTCTTTTACTTTCTCTGTAGCTGTTGCGGTAAATGCGCTTAAAATCGGCCTTACCGGGAGCGTCTTGATAAACTGCACGATCTTTAAATAGCTCGGACGAAAATCCTGTCCCCACTGTGAGATACAGTGTGCCTCATCCACAGTCAGCATAGAAATTTCAGCCTGCTGTGCAAACTGTAAAAACTCATACGTCTCCAGCCGTTCCGGCGCGACATATATGATCTTGTATTGTCCTGCGGCGGCGAGCCGCAATGCTTTGGATATTTGGGATTCTCGCAGAGAACTATTAATATAGGCAGCGTGAATTCCTACCTGATTGAGTGCCTGTACCTGATCTTTCATAAGCGAGATCAGCGGGGATATGACTAATGTAATCCCCGGCAGCAGCAGGGCAGGTACTTGATAACAGATTGACTTCCCTGCTCCGGTCGGCATGATGCCTAATACATCCTGACCATTTAAGATGCTGTCAATCAGAATTTCCTGACCTTCTCTGAAAGAGGTATAGCCGAAATACTTCTTTAATATGCTGAATTTGTTCATAAAATTTCTGTTTTCAGAACTGCTGTAGGCAGTTCTTTTTTCTCCTTTTCGTTTTATGAATATTATAAGATACTTCTGTTTTGATTTTATTTATATTACTACAATTAAATTCTATTATCAACTAATTTACTTCATTGCAATAGACTGAACGTAACAGTTCAGCCCAGTACTTTGCTATTTAATGCTTGACATCTACAGCCGTTTTCATGATAATTCAGTTTATAGGAGATTCGGCATATGCATTTATGAAAATCCAAGACTTCATAGCTTCCATGCATATTGCCTGAAAACAAAAATATGCAGTTGAACAAACATCAGACGAATTATTTAGAATGTCGAAGCAGATTGGAAAATGATTTAAAGACAACAGCATCCTTGTGCAGCCATATTTCGTTTTGGCGAGGTATTTCCTTTGTTGCTGCCGGAATACTTTTTTGCTTAAGTTATCAGAATAAAAGCCTCATATATGCTCTATTGGCATCGGCGGTTTTTATCTTTTTTCTATTTCTTATTCGTTACCATGAAAGGCTGAAACAGAAGCAGGAAGAAGTAATGAATCATTTATCCGTTGTAAATGATTATCTGGCGCGGTTTAGTGATGACTGGAAAAATTTCACGATTGACGGGGTACATTACCTGGATCCCGCCTTTTTAGAAACAAAAGATCTGGATATTTTCGGCAGACATTCACTCTTTCAATACATTTGTACAGCCAGCACAATCTGGGGACAGGATCAGCTGGCTGAATGGCTGAGCCGTCCTGATAAAAACATATCTGAAATCAAAAAACGTCAGCAGGCTGTAGAAGAGCTGGCTCATAAGCAGGAATTTTCTATGCGCTACGAAACTGCGGCACGAAGCCTTAGAAGCCTGCCATATGATACTGCAAAGAAAATCATGCAGGAATTTTTTCAAACACAAAATAAACTAATTCAACAGCCAAATTCAGCAGTAAAATTTATCATCTATTTTTTCCCTGTGATGACTCTGGCATTTTTCGCGGCTGCTCTCCTGAATTTTCAGCAGCAGACCGCACTATCTTGTTTTTTACTGTTTACAACATTCCAGCTGATACTGTCTCTGCTGACATATCAGCGTCATAGTAAATTATTAGCTCCTATTTATAAAATGAACCAGACAATTACCCCGTACCGCAGATTAATCAATCTGCTCGAAAAAGAAACTTTTGACAGCCCATACTTAAGCTCACTTCAATGCGAACTTACTGAAAATAATTCTGCCTCAAGCGCCTTATTGGAACTGGAGCAGATCGCTGATTCTGTAGTCGTCCGTCACAACCTGTTTGCATTAATCCTTTGTAACAGCCTGTTTCTGTATGATTTTCATTGTGCACGAAAATACATGAAATGGAAAGACCTCTATCAGAATTCTTTACAGAACTGGCTGACCACAATCGGCAAAGCAGAAGCTCTCATCAGTCTTGGCGCTATCAGCTTAACCAAAGAAACACATTCTATGCCACAGCTCTCAAACCAGCACCATCCAAAGCTTAGCGCCACAAAC
The DNA here is from genome assembly GCA_947385875.1 of uncultured Eubacterium sp. Lineage (GTDB taxonomy): Bacteria > Bacillota > Clostridia > Lachnospirales > Lachnospiraceae > Eubacterium_J. The sequence continues at coordinate 8,983 of CANDMV010000061.1, forward strand.
ATCAGGCATCCGCTGATTAAAGAATCTCTGGCCATTGGGAATGATGTTGAGCTGATACATGCTGCCTGCATTATCACAGGCTCAAATATGTCAGGGAAAACCACTTTTATGCGCAGCATCGGCATCAATCTGGTTCTGGCCTATTCAGGAGGCTACTGCACCGCTGACAGTTTCCATGTATCTGTTATGGAACTATGTACTTCCATGCGCACACAGGATAATATCAGCGAAGGAATTTCCACTTTTTATGCAGAGCTTATCCGTATCAAAAAAATGGTCGAGTTAAGCAGCCAGCATACACCTATGATCTCATTGATCGATGAGATTTACAAAGGCACAAATACAAAAGACCGAATCTATGCGGCTTTGGAAACTGTCAGAACTCTGGCTAAGCCATATGCTTTTGTCATCGTTACAACACATGATTTTGAATTATGTGATCTGGAAAATGATAAACAGATCGATGCTGAGAATTATTATTTTTCGGAATACTATGAACAGGATAAAATTCGATTTGATTATAAAATCAAAAAGGGACGCAGCAGCACATCGAATGCCCGCGATCTGCTGCGAATGGCAGGAATTTTAAAATAAGATATTCAATGGAAGATGCTGTCGCAGCTACACTATGCTTCATGCGACAACTTCAATATTTTTAGTGCTGAAAGAAAGCTTGGTTTTCCCATCATAACTCTCAGCACATCCATCTATATACAATTATTAATGTCCGTGTATAGATGGCAGCCATTCGTTTTACAGCCTTACCCCATCATCTAAAGCTAATGGGGTAAGGCCGCATGATTTCAAAATATATTTCCTATCAATACTTTTAAAATATATTTTCTATTTCTATCATCTTAAATTATTCTGTAATATCTGCATACATAAAATACCAGTAACCATTAGTTGAATGCCATGACCCTATAATCTTACTGCTCTGGAGCCAGAAATCATTATAATAAGCAATCGGAATACATCCCATATCTTCCATCAGCACATCTTCTGCTTTATGAAGTGCTTTTGAACGCTCCGTCGGATCCATGGTAGTACGTGCTTCATCCATAGCGGCATCATAATCTGCATTATTATAATTACCATCATTATTTCCATTGGAAGAATAAAGTACGTCTAACATGTTAGATGGATCGCTGTAATCACCTACCCAGCCGTTACGTGAAGAATCAAAATCTCCATTACGACGAAGCGGCGTAAAGCTTGCCCATTCTACAACCTCTACCTGTACATCAATACCGAGTTCTGCCCATGCCTGCTGCAGATACTCTGCTACTACCTTATGATAACCACTGTCATTTGTAGAATAAGTAACGGAAGGAAGTCCTTCTCCATTCGGATAACCAGCATCTGCTAAGAGCTGTTTTGCTTCTTCTACATTTGCTTCATAATCGGAATTGTCCATATAAGGCTGTCCGCCGTTTGCATTTGCCATAAAATCGCTGCCGTCTGTATCTAACCAGCCAGGTCCTATAAAGCTTGATGCTGCTGAATAAGTACCCTGCATCAGTGTTTCTGCCACATAGTCACGGTCTATCGCAAGGCTCATTGCTTTGCGCACTTTAACATCATTAAACGGCTCTCTATCCAGATTCAGGCTTAAATAATAAGTACCAATGATTGGATCTACATAAAAGTCATCCTGACCACTCAGAGACGGAATCTCCTCTGTAGGAACATCTTTAATCATTAAAATATCGCCTGTCTGATATGCACTGTAAGCTGCATTCGCATCTTCGATTAAGTTAAAACGGATACCATCCAGCTTCACCGCATCTGCATTCCAATAATTTTCATTCTTTCTCATCAAAAGATAAGAGCTAGGAACCCACTCCGCAATGTAGAACGGGCCATTCGTAATATACGTATCTGCCTTTGTCGCCCACTTATCACCATTTGCCTCTACAGTAGCCTGCTGAACAGGACTCAATGTAGCAAATGCTGCAACGCTCTCATAGAATGTACATGGAGCGCTTAATTTTACAACCAGTGTTTTATCATCCTCTGCTGTCACCCCAAGAGCATCCAGATCACCCTTAATTGCATCCTTATATCCTTCCACCATACTGAGAACGGTATCTACATAAGGCGATGCTGTATTCGGATCACATACTCTCTTCCAGCTATATACAAAGTCATTTGCAGTCAGATCAGAACCATCCGACCATTTCAGGCCGTCTCTTAAATGGAACGTCCAGGTAAGGCCATCCTCACTCTGCTCCCATTTTTCTGCCTGTCCTTCGGCAATCTGACCCTCTTCATCTATGGTCAGAAGGCATTCGAAGGCATGTAAAATCATATTACCGCCGTCTACCGCACTGTTTAATGCCGGATCAATCGTCTCTGGATTCGGTCCAATCTGAACAGACAAAATCTTTTCCCCTGAGTCTGTCGCAGGCTCTGCATTATCATCAGAACCTGTATTTTCTGAACCCTGATCTGTAGCAGTTTTATCCCCCCCGTTGTTGGATTCAGACTCACTGCCGCATGCCGTCAGACCAAAAGCCATAGTAACTGCCAATAATAAGGCGATTACTTTCTTCTTCATATCTTTTCCTCCTTTATAATGAATGTTCGAAACATGAACACATTTGTAGTGTTCCTATCTTGTTTACCACATTTAGCTCAACTTGTCAATATGGTGACACGCGGAAAAATGTCCCTTTTCCACTTCACGCCACTTCGGGGCCTCTTCGGCACACTTTTTTGTAGCATATGGACACCTTGTACGGAACCGGCATCCAGAAGGCGGATTTAACGGACTCGGTACATCCCCTTCCAATACAATACGCTTGCTTGTCTTTGCCGTTTCCGGATCTGCGATCGGAATTGCAGAAATCAGGCTCTTAGTATAAGGATGCAGCGGGCGGGTAATCAGCTCATAGCTGTCAGCAAGCTCCACCATTCTGCCAAGATACATAACGCCTATTCGGTTTGAAATATGCTTCACGGCAGACAGATCATGGGCAATAAACAAATAAGTCAGTCCCATTTCCTGCTGCAGGTCTTCAAACATGTTAATCACCTGCGCCTGAATCGACACGTCCAATGCAGAAATCGGCTCATCACACACAATAAACTCCGGCCTTACAGCCAGCGCTCTCGCAATACCGACACGCTGCCTCTGACCGCCGGAAAATTCATGCGGATACCTGTTTGCATGTTCGGAGTTCAGCCCTACCCTGCGCAGCATTTCGATGATTATTTCATACCGCTCCTTATCATTTGCTGCCATTTTGTGGACATCAATCGCTTCTCCGACAATATCCCCGACTGTCATTCGCGGATCCAGACTTGCATATGGATCCTGAAATACGATCTGCATCCTCTTACGATAAGGCAGCATATCCACAAACGTCTTTTTATCTACATCAAAGATTACATTATTATCATACACAAACCGGCCTCCGGTAGGCTCATAAAGACGCAGCAGGGTACGTCCTGTCGTTGTCTTGCCGCAGCCTGACTCGCCTACCAGCCCTAATGTCTCTCCTCTTTGTATGGTAAAGGATACATCATCTACTGCCTGAATATATTTTTTATTCTTTCCATAGCCGCCGGCAGGGAAATACTGCTGTAAATGCTCTACTTGTATAAAATTACTCTGCTTATCACTCATTTGCAGCTCCTTTCTCCATCTCCTCCTTCTGGTTCATCCAGCACTGCGTATAATGGACATCTCCAAAATTCGTTACCGGAGGTATCTCCCGCAGGCAGATCTTCATACAAGCCTCACATCTTGGCGCAAACGGACAGCCTTTTGGAGGATTTAACAGATCGACAGGCGTCCCTTCGATCGGAACCAGCCTTTCATGCTCTTTTGCATCCAGCCTAGGAATCGAACGTATAAGTCCTTTTGTATACTGATGCTTTGGATGATAGAAAATGTCATCTGCCGTGCCATATTCAATGACTCTGCCAGCATACATAACTGCGATACGCTCACACATACTTGCTACAACACCCAGGTCATGGGTAATCATAATAATTGCCATTCCAAGCTTATTCTTTAATTCTACCATCAGCTCCAGAATCTGCGCCTGAATGGTCACGTCCAAAGCTGTCGTAGGCTCGTCTGCAATCAGCAGCTTTGGCTCGCAGGCAAGAGCGATTGCAATCATGACACGCTGACGCATACCGCCGGACAGCTCATGCGGATACTGCTTTAACCTCTTATACGGTTCGTTAATTCCTACCAGCTCAAGCAGCTCTTTTGCCCGCTCTTTCGCCTGAGCCTTGGTCTTATCTGTATGGAGCAGAATCGCTTCCATAATCTGGTTTCCGATTGTATAGACAGGATTCAAACTTGTCATAGGATCCTGGAAAATTATGGATATTTCATTCCCTCGAATCTTACGCATCTCTTTTTCTGTCATCTGTTCGATCTGGTGTCCATTAAAGTACAAACTGCCGCCCATCAGCTTGCCCGGATAAGCCGTAAGCCCCATCAGGCTGTATGCCGTTACGGATTTGCCGGAACCGCTTTCCCCGACAATGCCCAGAACCTCGCCTTCCTTCAGATGAATGGAAACATTATTCAACGCTTTTACTTCTCCCGCAGGCGTGAAAAAAGAAAGCCGCTCATTTTTAATATCAACAAGATATTCTGACATATATTCCTCATTTCTGCACGGCGGCTATCAGCTATCATAAAAGACCGCCTATGCTGTTTTCCTAAATATTTCATTTTCGAATGAACACAAGCTAATTTTTCAATTTCGGATCAAATGCATCTCTAAGCCCATCCCCCAACAGGTTAAAGCTTAAGATAATCAGACTGATTAAAGCTGCTGGAATAAATAACAGGTATGGATATGTATTCATACCATTAATCGCATCACTGGCAAGACTTCCAAGTGACGGCAGCGGGACAGCTACACCCATTCCCAAAAAGCTCAGAAAGCTTTCCGTAAATATCGAAGACGGAATCTGAAGCGTAGTCGTAACGATCAGCGTACCGATACAATTCGTCAGCAGATGCTTCTTGATAATCTTGCCGCTGCTGACACCAAGAGCCCTTGCTGCTGTTACATATTCGCTCTCCTTTAACATCAGTACCTGGCTTCTGACCATTCTGGCCATGCCGACCCAGTATAACAAAGCAAATACTACGAAAATACTAATCAGGTTCTTACCTACGACACCAACCCAGCCAAAGCCTGGTACATTCTTCAAATTCTCCAACGGCCCGCCTAATGCAAATGACAAAAGGACAATTAACAGAATATCAGGCACTGTATAAATAATATCCACAATACGCATCATAACCAGATCGACCCAGCCGCCAAAAAATGCCGCAATCGATCCATAGGCAGATCCTATGATCAAAATAATGCCGGTCGCAATCAATCCTACCAGAAGTGAAATCCGGCTTCCCATCATTACACGAATCGCATAATCACGTCCCATTTTATCTGTTCCAAAAATATGCGGAAATACCTTTTCGCCGGCATCAATCCGCTCCTGCTCCTCCTGCGAATACTCCATCGGAGCCAGATTATTTGCACCTTTCATCTGATCTTTATACGAATATGGATAAAATGCAGGCACGATAAAGGAAAAGATCATGACAAGAACAATGACCACAATACTTACCATAGCTACTTTATTCTTTACAAGACGGCGTACACCGTCCTTCCAAAAGCTCACGCTTTCCCGCATGATTATCTGACTCTGCTTTTCTTCATCCGTCGCAGGCAGAAAATCTTCCGGATTAAGTTTTAACTGAAAACTGATCGGATTTTGTTTCATCACTGCTTTCTCCTTATTTTAATTTAATTCTCGGATCTACAATCTTATATACAATATCTACAACCACATTCATAATAATAATCAGCGTTGCAAGGAAGATCGTAGTTCCCATAATCAATGTATAATCTCGCCCGTTAATCGCACGAATGAACTCACCGCCAAGTCCCGGAATTGTAAAGATCTTTTCTACAACAAAGCTGCCGGTTACTGTATAAGCCAGCATCGGTCCTACATAAGTAATTACAGGCAGAACCGCATTTCTCAATGCATGTTTAAATAAAATCAAAAAACCTGATACACCTTTCGCCTTAGCGGTACGCATATAATCCTGTCCTAAAACATCCAGCATCGAAGAACGCATCAGCCTCATAATATACGCTGTCGGATAAAATGAAAGTGCCAGAACCGGCATGATATAATGCTTCCATGTCTCAAGCCCCATCGTAGGAAGTATCTGAAGATTTACACCAAAAAAATACAGCAGCACGGTACAGATTACAAAGCTAGGAACTGCAATTCCACAGGTAGCGACCACACTAATTAAGCTATCCAAAAATTTACCTCTTTTTAACGCTGCTATACAGCCCAGAGGAATTCCAATCAAAAGAGAAACCAAAACAGAAACGCCGCCAAGCCTGGCTGAAACTGGAAATCTTGATAGAATTAGATCTGTTACGGTAAGCCCGCGCTGCTTTAAGCTGTCTCCAAAATCCAAATGCAGAGCGTCCCCCATATAAGTAAGATACTGCTGAAATAACGGCTTATCCAAGCCATACTTTGCCTCTAAAGCTGCCGTAGCCTGAGGACTGATCGCTTTTTCTGACAGGAAAGGCCCGCCGGGAACCATATTCATCAGAAAAAATGTGATAGTTGCAACTGCCCATATTGTGACAACTGCAAGCCCAATACGTTTTGCAATGTACTTTAACATGCCTCCAACTCCTTATTTTTAATTTAAAAAAGAACTCGCATTCCTTATACGCCAATACATGCTGTTCCCCATTGGACATTATGATAGCAAATAATTCGAAATTTGTCAATACAGCTCTGCGGTGAAGTGATGATGACAAAAAGTGGACGTTTTTCATTTTTGTGTTGACAATTCTATATTTTCGTAATAAAATACGAAGCATGCTACATAAATGCATCACTGTTTCCACACTCGTGTTCCATCCGAACAGAAATTAGAGTTTATCACAGCCTGATTCACGTCATTGCTGCGTTAAAATTTCTAGCCGATAGAACCACATCACTGTCGAAATTTTGCCTTGCACTGACGCGAATCAGACTACACGAAACTCGAATTTCTGTCCGGATGGAGCACTAGGTAACAGCACATAACTTAGTTTTATAACAACGGAGACACGCTATGAAAGAAATCGGCTTTTATATGAAAATAATTCATAACCAACTGGAGACCAGCTTTACCCGCACATTTAAAAAATATGGATTAACAAGTACGCAGGTGGACGTCTTAGAATATATCGCGCAGGAAACAAAAGAAATAAGCACACTCTCGAACCTTGCAGCGCATTTCGGTGTCAGGCATACAAGTATGATTCATGTAATCAAACGACTGGAAGCCAAAGGATTTATTTATCGAAAAAATACGGCAAAAGATACCCGGACTAAGCCGATCGAACTAACAGATATTGGTCTGCAGATTATCTCTGTCGCCAAACGCAATCGGCTTTTACTGAATCAGATCCTGTTGGCGGGCCTCTCTGAGGACGACCAACAGTCATTAGCCAAAATGTTAGACCAGATTTATAGGAACCTAAACTCTGATGCATTTAAAAATCTGGCTGATCCGGACAACTGTAAGCACCAGAACAATTTTTCATCTGACAAGACTCGCACAAATGATTAGAAGAACTGCGAACTCACTATGATATTTCATCAGATGCAGCTCCTGCATAAACTTTCTTTAAACTGCTATAAAAGATTAAAATACTTAAAACATATAAACAAAATACGCAATAAAAATAAGAAAAGGAGATTTTATTATGCAAGACAAAACAACTGAAATTTTCAGGGATGCCCCGGTACCAAAAGCCGTCATCAGCAACGTTATACCATCCATTGTCAGCATGATTATGGTTTTAATTTATAATCTAGCTGATACCTTTTTTATCGGCCAGACCAAAAATGCCTATATGGTGGCTGCCGTTTCTGTAGCGACTCCTGCATTCCTTTTATTTATGGCTGTCGGTATGCTCTTTGGCATAGGCGGCACATCACTGATTTCAAGAACACTTGGAGAAGGCCATGCCGAAAAGGCGAAAAATGCTTCCTCCTTCTGCTTCTGGACAGGCCTTATCATCGGCATCATCGCAATGATAGTGATCTGGCTACTTGCCATGCCAATCAGCCGTGCCATCGGAGCAAGCGAAGATACCATGGGCTATACGACACAATATCTGAATATTGTTGCAGCAGCAATCCCATTCCTGATCCTCAGCAACAGCTTCAGCAATATTATCCGCGCAGAAGGAAATGCTCAGACAGCTATGATGGGAATGATTATTGGAAATATAATTAATATTGTACTTGACCCGGTCATGATCCTTGGATTCGGATGGAATGTAGCAGGAGCAGCTATTGCAACTGTACTTGGCAATGTCTTCTCCGCAGCCTTTTATATCCGGCATCTGCTGTCAAAAAATGCCATGCTTTCCATCCATCCGAAATATTTTCAGGCAGGAGGCGGCATTGCTGCCGGCGTTTTTGCTATCGGTATTCCAGCATCGTTAAACAGTATCCTGATGAGCCTGTCAAATATTCTCGTCAACAATATCATGTCTGATTACGGCGACATGGCAGTTGCCGGACTCGGAGTAGCAATGAAAGTGAATATGATTGTTGTTATGCTTTTAATCGGACTCGGCACCGGCATACAGCCAATTTTAGGCTACTGTTTTGGTGCTGGTAACAAAGAACGTTTTACAGCAGTACTTAAATTTTCTCTGATACTGGCCTTTGGATTAAGCGCGGTCATGACAGTAATCTGTTACTGCGGCGCAGGCCCTTTGGTACATGCATTTCTCGAAGATGCAGATGCATTCAGCTATGGTATGTCTTTTGCACGCATCTACATATATTCCGGCCCTATTATGGGTATATTGTTTGTATTTATCAATGCGATTCAGTCTACCGGTGCGGCGCTTCCTGCCTTGATTCTATCGATCAGCCGTCAGGGTATTATTTATATGCCGGTACTATTTTTATTCCGCCGAATATTTAACTCTGCAGCAATGCTGGCCGCTGCACAGCCGATTACCGATTATCTGGCCGCTGCATTATCTATTCTGTTATTTATAATGATATACAGGAAATGGGCTCCTAAAACTAACTGATACATCTTTAGTCACTACCGTTTAGCTGCGGCTTCACTGTAACGGACTCCGGCTTATTATGGAGAATTCGCCTTTTTCGAAAAAGTTCTAAGCGCCAGCGGCACAGCCTTCCTAACGATACCGCGTCAGAGGAGAGGGAGTTGCCCGACAAAAAATCTGGTAATGAAAAGCTATCGTTAATGGCATCGGAGCTAAACTGTAACTTAACTTCTGTTTAGAATGACTCAGGGCTTGGCAGAACACCCTGAGTCTATTTATGGCACGCTTCATGGAATAGAAATCTGATTCAAAAATTATGTTTACTTAGATTGATCGATGGAAAAAAACATAAAAATGAAATACTCCTGCTACAGCCGATAATCTATATGTGGAAATCCCTGCTTCTCATAATACATAGCGCTATATACTAATGCCTTTTCTTCTATCGCATTTGTTCTGAGATCTTTCATTGCTTCTTCTGCTTCATCTATTTTAAAGCCCTCCTCTGTCTCATTTATTTTAAAGTCCTTCACTGATTCCTCTGCTTCATTTATCTCAAGACCCTTCACTGCTTCCTCTGCTTCATTTATCTCAAGGCCCTTCACTGATTCCTCTGCTTCATTTATCTCAAGACCCTTCACTGCTTCCTCTGCTTCAAAGCTTTTTACATCCTCTTCATCCAGCTCCTGTGTCATGCCTTCTTGCAGATTTTCTTCCAATACTTCCTCTTCTATTTCTTCTGTTATTTCCTCCATCATCTCTGTCATCTCTTCCATGATCTCGGTCAGCATACCTTTGCTCTCTTCTTCGGTACCTGCTGCTTCTTCTGCCAGTTCTTCTCTGCGTTCTTCTGGTGTCTTTGGCGCTGTCTTTTCCGCTGCTTCTGCGATCTTTTCACCACGCTCCCTTGCTTCATCCAGCACGGCTCCCATCTGACTGTTATTAAAAGCTTTCTTTGCAGCTGCGATCTGATCTTCATATGAATGAAACATTTCCAGCTTTCTTGCAATATCCTCCAAACTGCTGCATGTCATATTTTTAAGATTTTCCTTCTGTTTTTCAAAAAAAGATACCTGAGACGCACATTTCTCCTGACGCTCCATCTTTTCCTGCGTACTTTTCAACATACCTCCGCCAACTCCTGCGAACAGTGTACGATTTATATTCTGCAATCCTACATTCATAATACTGCTCCTTTCTAATACTAAGATACATTCATCACATCAAATACTTCAATGCGAAGATCTTCTGCTCACGTGTCATCTTCATCATATCAAATACCTCAATGTAAAGATCTTCTTCCTGACAGCCATTTTCATCACATCAAATATTTCAATGCAAAAATCTTCAGCTCGTCCACCCACTCTTTACGTCCCAGCATAAATACATCTGATGGGTCTTTTGTGCTGACCATCACTGCCTGTCCCCCGCCTCCAATTCCTGGCATCTTCATAATCAATCCATAGCTGAATATTACATATTCGCCATGAAGATCATATTTGCAGGCAATCTTTTGGAATTCCTGTGAGCTGATATAAAATTCCTCATCAGATGCTATTGCACAAATACCCTCTGCTTCTAAATCATTGATAAACGGGTGATATTCCTCATCAAAAACGGTAATCTCATTAATTTTCGTATATCTAGGATATGATGTAGCAATCATTACAGCTGCTCCTATAACAGCCACAGCTGCAATCCGTATATGATAGTTCTTTTTTTTCTTCTGGTACTCCAAATAATCATCTTTCCCCTGCCCAATCATTCCCAGTCTCTGCATACGTCTCTTTAAAATCTTATAGCTATCTGCCGAGAAAGCAGTAATCCCTTCTTGCAAAAAAGATACCCTGTTTTTGATCTGGAGAGTTTTTAACATGACTCCACCATATTCATAGGCCTTCAAAAAGCCAAGCATTACACTTCCTTCATCACAGCTATATTCTATATTTTCCCGCAGCTTTCTGTCACAGACATAGATCAGCGGATGAATCCACCAGATGATTTTAAGCGCTGAAAAAATATTTAAAATAAATATATGCCCCAATCGTATATGCAGAGCTTCATGATATAGAATCGCAGCAAACTCTTCTCTGGAAAGATCACTTTTTAATATATCAGGCACCACGATATATGGATGTATGATACCTCCGGCAAATGGCCCGATACGATCATCCGACGTCAAATATACTCGTATGGCAGTTCCTCTGCTTTTTAGCAAATATTCAGGATAATCTGCTTCCCCCAGCCGCTGCATATCATTCAAGCTGCGCCGCAGCTGCCAGTGAATAGAAATATACCGAACCAATAAGATTCCAGCACATCCAAAATATACAGCTGCTATTCTCGGCACGGCTATCTTATGTATAATACCGATCAGCATAATTATTTTTTTCACATAAAAGATCTTAGAATAGCTCATAAAACATGCTAACGGCACGATGCAGAGTATTCCCAGATTGCATCTCCAAGTACGGTTTTTGCCAATACTGCAGACTATGCAGGCTGCCGTCATGAAAACAGTCGCAGCAATCATAGACAGAACTACTTTTATAAAGCTGAATACTAATATAAATTTGATCAATCCAATTTCCTTCTATCCGTTTTTTCTTCTTTTAATCTTTCTACAAGCTGCTCTAGTTCGGACAGCTGTTCCCTGCTCAGCTGTGATTTTTCCAGAAAACTTGCAACTGCTAGTGTCGAATTTCCTCCAAAATAATGATGAACAAATCGTTTCTGCTTTTCTGTTAGACATTCTGCCTTCGTCTTTAAAGCATAATAATGATATACGCGTGCATCCTTTTCATCCACTTTGTAGCCAATCACACCCTTTGACAGCAGGCGGTTAATCAGCACACGAATCGTCCTCGCACTTACATCCAGGGTTCCTCTTAATTTTTGGATTATTTCAGAAGCAATAATATCTTCCTCTGTATGCTGCCAGATTACCTCCATTACCAGCCACTCCGTTTCACTTGGCGTTGTCTCTTTCACCCCATATCCTCCATCAAATCTCTCTTTTTATATCGGTTTATGTACATAAACATTTAACCTTAAATACTAACTATTCGTGACAGTCTCGCTCATTTCACATGATAATAACGCTTTTTCACAACCATTATCTTCCAGAGCATGTATTCAGACACACTCTAGAACCTGCATATTTTACAATATATCTGATAACAAAAATACGCATCTTCTTGATTCAGTTCTTTTTCTGAAAAAGCTGCTTCTTTCAAGATCTGCATATAATGTTTCCATTTTTGGGATCCGATATCTACAAATACTGTATTCAGCACATGCTCATAATCAGCATCTGTCATATTCCGCCGTCTTATTTTCCCGCGGCATAGCAGCTTTCTGTAAACTCTTTTATTCATTCGGACAACTGACCTGCGATATTTGCCATATTTTAATTCTTTTTTTAGAATCTCCTGATAACTACGCAGGAAATATCTTATCATCAAATAAGCAAGCAGAATTGCAGAAATTGCAGCGATCACTTGTACTGCTTTTGACAACAGACCAATCCAATACTCCATCTGAAGATTGTGCTGTTTTCCATTATCATGATTACTGTCACCTTCTGCTGAATCTTCTATACCCGTCTCATCCATGTCAGTTTCATCTGCATTGGTTTCATCCGCTTTCGTATCTTCTTCATCTAAGAGGGTATCATCTGTCTTCGTATCATCCTTCTTATGACTTATATCATCTGTCGAAGTCTGAAAACCCAGATCTGCTGCATTCTTCTGTGCAGCCGCTGCCTGCTCCTCCTGACCTGGCGTAACATCCAACGGCACCCATCCAATCTGCGCCAGATAAATTTCCACCCAAGCGTGAGCACTGCTGTCTTTTACTGATGCCTCATACACACCACGGGAGCTAACGTATTTAAAATCATCTTTCCTCGCAACATATCCTGATACATAACGAGCAGGTATGCCCATCTCGCGCATCATCAATACAGCCGCACTTGCAAAATGTACGCAATATCCCTTATGACTCTGTGTTAAAAAATAATCCACTGCATCCATTCCAGAAGAGATCGGATCCAGATTCAAGCTATAAGTCAGATATTGGTTCAAAATAGAACTAATATAAAACGCCATACTCATACGATTTTCATTCAGCACCAGAGCATCATCGTTGTATAATTCCATCTTTTCCCGAAAATCCTGCATCATAAATATCATTCGCTTCACTGACAAGCCCGCAAATAAATCTATTTCCACCTCTCCACCGTTACCATATGCATATCTGGGTTTATTTATTATATCCAGAGAATTTAGATATTCCTCCATTCCTGACACGTGATCAGAAAGTCCTAAATATGTATGCTGCGCGAATGCATCATACCATCTGAAAATTTCCTGATACGGCTGATCCGGCATTCGAATAATTGCACCATGGCCTACCTCACGATTCCATCCGCGATATGTAAACTTCTTCTGACCCCACCCCTTTTGAACGGTCACATCTCCAATCAGCCGTTCCGTGCTGCTGCCTTCCATATAATTAATGAAATATGGCAGATATGCATACCGATCATGAATCCCTGTGTGCTCAATCGTATAGGTAATTTCTTCATATTCCGGCTTATAATCAAAACTAAATTCACCCTGAACATACCAAGGAGGCCCTGATGAAAATACATCATACGGAGTCTGCATCAGCTGCTCTGCCGCTTCATCCAGCTGCATTCCTTCTTTTATACAAGCTTCTTCAAATTTCTGCTTGTCACAGACCCAGACACCATTTACATAATCTGTACCGTAAAACCCTTTTAGATACACATCAGTTTCTGGCTTAGCAGATGCCGACACTTTCATGACTTCTTTTCCTGTATATTTGGGCGACCGATTGCCAATATTTTCCTTTCGCTGCGTAATAATACTACGTATCGCAAATCCCAGATTCTGTTCTGTTTTTCTCTGAAAATCCTGCACCACTGGCGCTTGTTCCATCAGTCTTCCCGCAGACGTTTCAAACAGGGGACCTCCCAGCAGCATCAGGAGCACACCCCCGCCTGCCAGACATATTACCGGAAGCCATTTCTGATACCACGAATGTCCAGTCCTTAGCCGTCCATCTACACTTGCCCGTAATATTTTTCTCCGATTGTCATCTCCCGCTGCGAACACAATCATTACGCCGACAAGGAACAAAGCAAGCCCCCTCCATTGCGGTATAAATCCAATCAAAATCTCTGCCGATAACACTGCTGCCGGCATTATCAGTAGAAAGATGCGCCATCCGGTTATAAGAACCAGAATCAGCATCACTGCCGCGATACAAATACACCAAAAGGAAAATGACATGCCAATCAGCTCAGGCTTTCCCTTCCAGATCGAGAATGATGTCTTTAAATGCTTATTGTATTTTTCCAAAAACTGTGATACAAATGCACAGGCTCCATCTTCCAGCTCAATCTGGTTCTCTTTTGCATATCGAAATAATATTATCCCGCAAATCATCGGTACCGACAGACAACAACACATCTGATAGCGAGGCAGTGCCCGAATACCTATTTCATATAGCGCAGCCATAATAAATATAAGCATATTTGCCCATACCTGCGCCTTTGCCGCCATCTCCCAGTCTGGAAAAATATCTTGAATCATCCATAATGCAGAATAAAAACAAATTAGTGATGCAGCGGTCAAATAAAGTGTTTTAAGCACTGCATCTACTAATGAATAATGCTGCACGTATCTATTTCGTTTTAAAGCATACTGTCGCATAATTTGTTTTCACCTCGCTGCAGAATTCGAGCTGCAGATCGTATTTGTAGTACAATTGGAACAGTCTATTCTTCATCAATGAATCCGTATTCCTTGTATAGAGTTTGCCTATACCCTTCATCAGCTGCAGCCTTCTGCACCTTTTCGGTCAGCCCCTGCGATAAAAGCTGCTGCATAAGACTAGCTAGTTTGTCTTCTCCTTCTTTCCGGCCTTCTTTCCGGCCTTCTTTCCGGCCTTCTTTCCGGCCTTCCTCTATGCCAAGTATTTTATAATCTTCCTTCAGCATTTCCATCGTCTCTGCTTCGTTATACTCTGTAATGCACATATTTTTTACCTCCGATCTGTTTGATACCAGGCACATCCGTATCTCAAAATCCTCCGGCATTTCATCTATCGCCCGGTCTACCGCATCCCCGATCTCCATTCTACTGCCGTTTGCACGGATTCTTTCTATCAGCCATGCATATTCCGCCAGCGGCCTGCACTTCTCCATTAATTCCTCATTTTTTCCATAATTTATGTTGATCATCCGCACACGGACTTCTATATCCGGCTCTCCTTCCGGTGCAAAGGCATCGCTCAGCTTCAGCACTGAATCTT
>CANDMV010000062.1 GCA_947385875.1 uncultured Eubacterium sp.
TTTTATTTTCGTAGCAAGGTGCATAACTAAAATTTATGTGCGAAGTTTGAGTTATATAATAGTTACTGTCTATTTTTTCCCAGACAAGAAATATAGGAACACAAATAAATGTTGAACAAACTCAAACAAAGATCATAATAACATTAAGCATATTTCTTTTATCTATCTTATCCATGCTGTCAACAGAAACTCATGCAGCTGTAAATTTTTTTGTTGACCCTGGTATCATAAATAAAACCTTTTCAAATTGGGATTCCTCAACAGAACAATTGTCCAATTCCTGATTGGACAATTTCGAAAACCTGTTCAAATTGTCCAATTCCTGATTGGATAATCTCATCCTCTCTGTCCTTATACGTCATGTAAAACTGCCGCATTCCCGCAATATTGCTCCTTGAAAATCCCCTGCCGTATTCATCTGTCAGATATGCCGACAGGGAATCTATGATCTTAGCTCCATATTTCGCCCTTTTTCCCCAAGCTGTTCCTGTTCAATAATGTACTTTCCCAACAAAAAACTTGTAATAACTGTAATTGTATTTGCCATTTGTGCATAAAGCATATACTTAAGCAAAATCAAATATAGACAGCTGGTTCGACTCTGGTATGTCTCCAAGTATCCCCAGTTCATCCATCAGGTCTGCCACGGATTTGCTGACTTTTGCCCTCTGGCGGAAATCATCCTTGGATAAGAATGGCCCATCCTTGACCGCTTCTACGATTCCTTCTGCCGCCTTTTCCCCCAGCCCGTCGATTGCGCTGAGCGCCGGCATCAGCTTTCCGTCTATGATCTGAAAATGCTTAGCTTTTACGATATCTAAGCTCATCGGGCAGAATTCAAATCCCCTGGCATACATTTCCTGCACGATTTTCATATCCTTGACCGTATCCTGATCTTTCTTTGTCAGGGTGTCTTTGCGCCTTTCGTAATCTCTCATAAAATATTCCAGCTTATCCCTGCCCTGACACATCAGCTCATAGTTAAACGCCGACGCGCGGATGGAAAAATAAGCCGCATAGTAAGCCAGCGGATAAAATACTTTACAATAGGCAATACGCCATGCCATCATAACGTAGGCTGCCGCATGAGCCTTAGGGAACATATATTTGATTTTCTGACAGGACCAGATATACCAGTCCGGGACATCATGCTCTTTCATCGCGGTAATCCATTCGTCCTTCAATCCTTTTCCTTTACGTACAGATTCCATAATTGTAAATGACAGCTCGCTCTCTAAGCCCATTCCAATCAAATAAATCATGATGTCATCACGCGTACAGATCGCAGTCGATATGGTAGCCTTGCCTTCTTCGATCAATGTCTGCGCATTGCCCAGCCATACATCCGTGCCATGCGACAGCCCTGATATACGTACAAGATCAGAAAATGACTGCGGCTTTGTATCAATTAACATCTGTATGACGAATTCTGTACCAAACTCCGGGATACCGAGGGAACCGACTGTACATCCCCCAATATCTTCTGGTGTAATTCCCAATGCCTCCGTGCTTTTAAAAATCGACATAACCGCCGGGTCGTCCAGCGGAATCTCTGTCGCATTAAGGCCAGTCAAATCCTCCAGCATACGGATCATGGTCGGATCATCGTGTCCGAGTATGTCCAGCTTTAATAGGTTGTGGTCGATCGAATGGTATTCAAAATGTGTCGTAATAATATCGGTCGTCGTATCATTCGCTGGATGCTGTATCGGCGTAAAGGAATAGATTTCCTCGCCCATCGGCAGCACAACAATTCCTCCCGGATGCTGCCCCGTCGTCCTGCGGATGCCGACGCAGCCCTGCACAATCCGGTTAATCTCACAGTAACGCTTATGAATGCCGCGTTCTTCATAATATCTCTTCACATATCCAAACGCAGTCTTATCTGCCAGCGTACCGATCGTTCCTGCACGAAACGTCTGTCCCGCGCCGAAAATAACTTCTGTATACTTATGAGCCTTACTCTGATAATCTCCAGAGAAATTCAAGTCAATATCCGGCTCTTTATTCCCTTTAAATCCTAAGAAGGTCTCAAACGGAATATCAAACCCCGCCTTCTTTAACGGCCTGCCACACTCCGGGCAGACTCTGTCAGGCATATCACAGCCCGACCGGCCGCTGTAGGCTTTTACTTCTTCAGAATCAAAATCACTGAAATGACAGTACTCGCAGTAATAATGCGGACTTAACGGGTTAACCTCCGTAATACCAGACATCGTAGCTACAAAGGAGGAGCCGACAGAACCACGCGACCCTACCAGATACCCGTCTTCGACCGACTTCCACACCAGCTTCTGCGCAATAATATACATCACGGCATAACCGTTGGATATAATCGAATTCAGCTCTCTCTCCAGTCGCTTATGTACGATATCAGGCAGATTATCTCCATACATCTCATGCGCCTTATGATAGCAGATGTCTCTTAACATCTGGTCAGAATTTGGAATTACCGGCGGAGCTTTATCTGGTCTCACCGGGGAAATCGGCTCGCACATATCACAAATCAGATTTGGATTGGTAATGACCACCTCTTCCGCCTTCTGGCTTCCCAGATACTCAAATTCTTTCAGCATCTCTTCCGTCGTATGCAGAAACAGCGGCGCCTGTTCTTCTGCATCCTTAAACCCATGCCCTGCCATAATAATCCTGCGGTATTCTGCATCCTCAGGATTTAAAAAATGCACATCGCAGGTCGCTACGACCGGCTTATGGAAATCTTCTCCCAGCTTTACAATCTTTCGATTAATTTCCCATAAATCTTCCTGCGAATTCACTGGTGATTTTTCATCACGCAGCATAAATGCATTGTTGCCGTTCGGCTGTATTTCCAGATAATCGTAAAAATTTACGAGTCTCGCGATTTCTGTATGCGGCCTGCCAAGCAGTACTGCCTGATACAGCTCTCCCGCTTCACAGGCAGAGCCAAGCAGAAGCCCCTCGCGGTAACGTACCAGCTCGCTCTTTGGGATTCTGGGACGTTTATTAAAATAAGTAAGATGCGACATGGACACCAACCGATACAAGTTCACCCGCCCGTAATCATTTGCCGCTAAAATAATCGCATGATAGGTCGGCATTTTATGAATCTGCTGCGGTGTCGCTTTTCCTTTTTCATTTAACGCTTCCAGATCATAAATCCCGCGCTTTTGCAGCATTTCAATAAATTTGATAAATATTTCCGCCGTACATCCGGCATCATCCACCGCACGATGATGATGCTGTAAGGAAATGTGAAGCTCCTTTGCCACAGTATCCAGCTTAAAACGATTTAAATTAGGCAGCAGGTATCTGGCCATAGCCACCGTATCAACTACAGTAAAATCACAGTCCATTCCAAGGTCTTCACAGTTTTTGCGGATAAACCCCATGTCAAACTCAGCATTATGCGCCACCATCACACAGCCTTTGCAAAACTCCATAAACTGCGGCAGCACTACATCGATTTCCGGTTCATTGATTACCATATCATCCCGGATTTTGGTCAGTTCTTCGATCGCAAAAGGAATCGGTACTTTTGGATTTACAAACTGTGAAAAGTGATCTACGATCTTTCCATCGGTGACTTTTACTGCACCGATTTCGATAATCTTGTGGACATTTGTGCTTAAGCCTGTGGTCTCCAGATCAAATACCACATAGGTATCTGACAGGCTCTGTCCTCTCGAATCAAAGACAATATGCTTCAAATCATCTACCAGATAAGCTTCCACACCATAAATCAGCTTAAAATCAGAGTCTTTTGGAAGCGCATGGTTCGCAATCGGAAATGCCTGAACCGCGCCATGATCCGTAATCGCCAGAGCTTTATGCCCCCATGCAGCTGCCTGCCTGATAATATCGCCTACATCAGAAATGCCGTCCATATCGCTCATCTTTGTGTGACAGTGAAGCTCTACACGTTTCTTCGGGCTCGTGTCCATCCTGCGTTCTGTAAAATCAGGAATTTTTTTGATTCCGGTAATGGAGCTTAAAGTCAGCTCGCTGTCAAATTTGTCAAAAGCCGTTACACCTTTGATTTTCAAAAACGCTCCTTTTTTTACTTCTGACAGCAGTTCGTCCAGCTGTTCATTTTTGGAAAAAATCTTTAACACGATAGAATCAGTAAAATCTGTAATCGTTACAATTACGATGCTCTTTTCGCCGCTTCGAAGCTCTCTCGTATCCAGGTCAATGACCTTGCCGCGTATCGCAATCTCTCCCATCTCCCCGGTAATCTGGTCGATCGCGGTCACTTCGTCGTCAAAATCTCTGCCGTATACGACATCCGGATTATCCGAACGCTTAAGAGGATAGTCTCTGCGTCTTCCGCCCCAGTTCGAACGAGACGACGCAGTTTTTCCGAATCCAGAGTTTGCCTGCATTCTGCCTGCCTTTCCTGCTGCAGATGCCCCGGATGCAGCAGGCGCTTTTGATGAGTCCGACACCGCCTCCGCGCCAAATCCTGCTCCCCTGCCTGACACAGCTGATGTGCCTGCTCCTGCGTCTGCTGACGCTGGCACGCCAAGTCCTGATGATCGACCTGATCTGTTCTCGGTAATCTGCGATGATGCGCCTGCAACTCCAGATGATGCTTCTGCTCCATAAGCTGCAACTTCAGATGATGCTTCCTGTCCATAAGCTGCAACTCCAGATGATGCTTCTGCTCCATAAGCTGCTTCTGACATTCCTGCACTAGAAGCTCCTCTATTAGTAGCTGCACCTGCTCCTGTTCCATCTGCCATCGCTTCAGCAGCGGATTCATCTATCCCCTCTTTTGTACCGGAATTCTGCCTGAAACGGCTGATGATATTACGCACTTCGAATTCAATCTGTGCATCACTCTCTGCCTTGCGCGTGTTTTTCTTTTTCGGCTCAAATACCGGCTCAATCGTCACAGAAAGGCCGCAGCGGTCACGCATGATCTTATATAAAATCTCCAGCAGCTCATCCGAGCGGTTCTGTGCCACAATCGAATCTTCCATATGCAGCCTCAGATGATCTGCGCCGTCAAACTCGATCTGGGCACAGCGGAACAGATTATACAATAAAAGGCTGTATGCCTTGATTTCTTCTAAAATACTGTCTTTGTACACATCCATGAGTGTTTCCGGCGTATACTGTGCAGAGAGCTGATATTTCTCGATAATCTTAATCGTCAGCTCCTGCTGAGGAAACAGCTGCTTTTTAATATTCTGCTCCAGATAGAAAATATTTTTTTTCTGAATCAGTCTGCTGCCGTGCAGATAAATACGAAGGTGCGTGCGCGCCTTGTTTGATACGACCTTATGCACTTCCATATCTGCTAACAGCTGCTTCATTTCACCATTTACCTGCAGGATGGGAAATACATCAAAAAAATTTTTTGTCATTATAATGTCCTTCTATGCTCCTTATATCATACAATAGAAAGCACACGTCGCAACATTCTACTGTCATGTATAAAACTATTTTAAGTTCTCTTCCATATCTCTATAGCCTGAGTACTGTTTTCAGATAAAACACTCGACATTTCATCGATTAACTGCTTTTTATCATCATCAATATCAATGAACTTGCTGCGTCTATGTATTTCATCAACAGTTAGAATCAGTCTTTTCGTCGGTATTCCTAAGACTGCATATTCATCCTGAAAACAATACAGCCAATCATCATTTACTAATTTATCTATCACTTTCTTGATTCCCTGACTTTTTATTTCATTACTGATATCTGTCCAGAATTCAGGTGCATTTGGATCATGAAAATCCATATCTCTATAATTAACCTCTTCTCTCCGCCTCATCATCCACTGATACACATTGACTCCGTCAATATCATTTGACAATAATAAATCGTTATTTTTAAACAATTTACATAAGGTTAAAATCGTTCCTTTATGATCTGTTGTATCTGCACACCTTTTAAAAAATTCATTTTCTTTTGTCTTTATATAATACAATTTCCTTTCTGCACGCAATATAGCAATCCCATTACATGCCAAATATGCTTTTATCGCATAAAAAACAGAATAATATAGTCTGACAGTCGCCCACGAAAATAAATTATTTTGTAATGCAGATATACATTCCATATAACTAAGCAGCGCCTTATAATAATAGGATGATATTTCACTTTCAAGTAATTGTGATAAATCCTGAGCCTGCTGCTTAGTGAGATAGGTCTGTTCATATTGTGTTTTAGGAATCTGACGAAAGGGTACTCCGCTGCTTCCTGTGAATATTCTTTCAAAATAAAGTTGGCTTCTGCTTTTATTAATACTCATATTCGTTTTCTTCTGGTGCTTCCGTTTTTAATCCTTCCTTTAAATTGTCCATAATCATCTTTCTGGCAGTCTTTCCATCTGTTCCTTTAATGTCACTGTTCGTGATTAAAGATATATCCGAGAAATCAAACAAAGAAATAAGATAATCTAATTTAAAACTTTTCTTTTCTACACATTTAGGAAACACATATTCAAAGAAAAATTCTAATGCCGCCACAAATCCCGAAGCTTTAAAGAATATATTCTGACTGCTGTTGCCCCAAAGATCTTCTTCGTCCCAATAATATTTAAGAGCTGTAAAATAATTTACAATAATTTGAGACTGAAAATCGAGATCTTTAATATTATTATCTACAAATTTTCCATCTAAATCTACATATTTCTTTAAGGTCGTAACAACCGTAGATAAATCTATTTTTCCTTTGCCTCTTGGACTGCCGGGATATTTAATTAAATTGTAATAAGGTGAATCTACATTCTCATTTAGTTCTTTTGCAATATCATCGGAGCGGATAATTGCAAAATTTTTATCATCATCCGTTACACCATACAAATCAAATATTAAGCTTTTTGGTACTGGTTTTTGTTCAGAATTTATATTTATGAAAATTTTTGCAGCATCCTTAGTCTTCAATCCAATTACCATAGAAACCATGATTCTTTTTTCGCTGATACTGTCATCTGCTTTAAGAGCTTCTTTCAGCCCTTCCAGACGATGCTGTCCATCGATTAATTGTGCCACACTATCTACCAATGGTATCTCAATCTCAAAATCTGAAATCTCAGGCATATATTTTTCATCATTCCAATTTATGACAAATGTATTTACAAACATATTTCCATCTAAAATATATTGTTTAATTGATGAAATCCTTTTTTTATTCAGTACTCTTTGAACAGCTCCTTCTTCTTCATCTCTTCCTCTAACCGCTACATAGCTTATTTTCACCAAATCCTTCACACGCATTGAAAATGTATACAGCTTAATAGAACCTACTGTCATCGCGATATACTTCTCATAAATTTTTCTTACCTGCATGATCTTTCTCATTTTAATCTCCATCCTTTTCATCCCAATGCAGCAGTTCTTCTCTCAAAGCCGCAAGAAGTTCTGATTCCGGCATTTTTTTTACAATCTCGCCGCGGCGGATCAAAAGTCCTTCTCCCTGTCCTCCGGCTATGCCAAGATCGGCTTCCTTGGCCTCGCCCGGCCCATTGACAACACATCCCATGACTGCAACCTTTAAATCTAATGGAATGTCTGCTACCATATTTTCTACCTGATTTGCCAGCCCGATCAGATCTATTTTGGTCCTGCCGCAGGTCGGACAGGATACAACCTCCACACCGCCTCTGCGAAGCCCCAGCGTCTTTAAAATCAGCTTCGCAGATTTTATCTCTTCTAATGGGTCGCCCGTCAATGACACGCGTATCGTATCCCCGATACCCTGATGCAGAATCAGTCCCAGCCCGATAGAAGATTTGATGTTTCCACTGATAATCGTACCTGCTTCTGTAATGCCTACATGCAGCGGATAATCCGTTTGCTCTGAGATCAGCTCATGGGCGCGCACACACATCATCACATCCGAAGACTTAATGCTGATGACCAGATTATCATAGCCTAAATACTCAATCCGCTTTACCTGTGCCAGAGCGCTTTCTACAATTCCTTCGGCTGTCACGCCATGATATTTTTCTATCAGCTCTTTCTCCAAGGAGCCGCTGTTTACACCGACACGGATGGGAATCCCCCGCTCCTTTGCGGCATCCACAACTGCCTGCACACGTTTTTCATCACCGATATTTCCCGGATTAATACGTATTTTATCTGCTCCATGCTCTATGGCTGCAACTGCCAGACGATAATCAAAATGAATATCCGCTACAACCGGTATATGGACTTCCTTTTTTATTTCTTTCAGAGCTTTCGCTGCTTCCATCGTAGGAACAGTGCAGCGGATGATGTCGCAGCCGGCGGCTGCAAGCTGATTGATCTGGGCTATCGTACCTGCCACATCTTCGGTTTTTGTATTTGTCATAGATTGTATCAAAATCGGGTTGTTTCCTCCAATGATACGGTCACCAATTTTTACTGTCTTCGTTAATTTTCTTTTTATCATTATTCTGCCTTTCTCAGTTCTTCTAAACTGCCTACTAACATATCATTGATTCGGTTCATCTGGATTGGTATATGTACAAAAGGAACCCGCTCTCCAAAGTTCAGACACAATCGTCCTCCATTCCACTCATCCTCCATTCTGACCATATTTCTGCCTGATGGTAATCTTCTTGCAGAAGGCATGGTCTCTGGAGGCTTTAATAACACTTTTTCAAAGGTTGTATACATAACTGTCTCTGATATAGAAAGCTCTAACATGCCTGCTATTGCTAAGCCCAGTAAATAGCTGGCACGAAATTTTCCCTTTACATCCTGCCATGTTTTTTCTCCGACACAGCTTTTCATCTCAATTAGATATAATTTCCATTTATTATCTTTCTGTCTACTATAAATCATGTGGTCTACTCTTTTATACAATGATTTACCTGTTTGAAAAAATAGCAGCTCAGTTTTTTGTTTGTCTACATTTTCAATCCACAAATTATCCTCAGAAGTCAGATAGACATTTAATTCACTTGCACCGGATTCTTCCGTTTCTAATAATAACATCTCATTACTTTTATGAACTATAAACCCCTTTTTCATCAGTTCATTCATGATGTATTCTCTTTTATCTTTTGGAATATTTTCCTGCATGATTTTTTACTCCTGAATCACATATGCCTCATCATTTATTCTTTCTAAAGCCTGATTAAATGTAGGTACCGCAAAGCCATACTCGCCGCATTCTAACTCTTCAACTTCTGTCATGCCGCCGGCTTTCGCATTTAACTGATAGACTTTCACCTTCTCCATTGACAATAAATCTTGCGTACTATACCCAAACTGCTCACAGACGACTGCAGCATCTCTCCGGTTTGACAGACGAATCATATTATTGATATGCTGTAAAATAATATCGCTGTGCGTAGTCACGATCATATTCAACCCGGCATTAACCAGACGACATATTACTTTTGCTATTTTCTGCTGCAGCTGTGGATGCAGGCACATTTCCGGCTCTTCATAGAACAGCATGTCCAATTTTTCCTTGTACTTTAAAATCAAAATTAAAGGTGCAAGTTCTGTCACAACAGCAGATGCTACTCGAAGCGGAAGTTCTTCTGTACAGCCTGCAGGGAAATAGCGCACTTCTTTATTCGGCAGAGCGCTCATATTAATAGAACCATCTATCAAGCCCTTTTCCAGATCTTCCACGATATCACTAAAAATATTATCACTCAAATTTTCTATAGATAAATCATTGATCACATCCAAAAATTGATTGACCGGTCTGACAAAAGGAACGATCTCTTCCTCTGTATCAATGTTATAAACGGCTTTTCTACTTACTTTATTGATTAGATCCTTCGTCAGCATAAAACCTGTTCTGGCGGATGGCAGATAGATACCCTCATTAATTGTATATTCATTCAAATTAATGTCCATAAATAATTTATAAATCAATCTTATTATTAACCAATAATCATCTTCCTCATATTTCAACAGATTCTTTCCGAAAATAAAACCTGTTTCTGAAAAATCGCCATTTATCTCTAAAATGACACGAAAAATCCTGCTCTCGTTTATCCACTTAAAATTCAAAAAGCCACCAGACAATCCTTGTAATTTAATCACCAATTTTTCGATTACAACAGCCGGACTATTAAATATCTTTTTTATCAAATCATTCTTATTTCGGTCAAGCTTTTCTTGTAATAAAATCTGTAATTTATCAATGATACTGCTCACCGGCACTACGCATTCCATCTGCTCTAGTGCTGTGTTCACCTGTATCTCAATCCATTCAAATACTTCCTTCTCTATTTCTGTTCTATTATCAGCTGTAACGCTGCTGCCCAGCAGCGCATCTACGCCCAGATTCTGTATCCCCCAGAGAAGCGACATTAAATAACTCTTACCACTATTATTATCTCCCACAAATAAAGTAAGCGGAGCTGCTTCGATTTCAGCGTTTTTTATTTTTCCATAACCTTTCACTTTTAATTTCCAATTTTTCATTACAACTCCTTCTTAAAACTAACGTATTCAAAATAAAGTCATGCGCATATAACCCTCTCGCCAGACGCAGAAATATCAGAAAGATCCCTAAATAAATGACATTGACGGTACACAGTAAAGCTTCTGCTTATACAGAAAAGGAAATGTTCATGCTGCACAGCTAAACATTCCCTTTCTTCTTCAAAGTATTCGCACTTCTCTATATGCAGCTTTCTGCTCAAATTTTTGATTCTATATACAAGTACTATGGCTCTCTACATTATAATCTTACGTATATCATTAAACATAATCACAACCATCAGCACCATCAGCGCCATTAGAAATACAAAGTTCACAGCGCCCTCCTTATTCGGATCCATCCGCTTGCCGCGCACAGCCTCCACAATTAAGAACACCAGCCTGCCACCGTCTAGCGCCGGAATTGGAAGCAGATTCATCACACCCAGATTGGCTGACAGCAGAATGCAGATATTGAGCATATTCAGAAATACTAAAAATACACCGCCTGATTTTGTCTCTGTATAAGTATCGCCAATCGTCTTTACAATTCCCACAGGCCCTGATAGTTCATTGACACTGACTCGCCCAGTCACCAGCATACCCAGACTTTCAATCGTAGAACAAATCCAGTAACGCACTTCATATACGCTGTAACGCAGCGTATCCATCACAGATCCTTTTGTACGCTCCGTAGAACCATAAAATCCCATCAAATACCTGCCGCTTTCTTCGTCATATCTAGGCACCAGTACAGTCGTATGCTTCTCACCGTCTCGTTTATACGTCACTTCCACATCTTCCCCGGCGTGGAGATATGTATAAATCGACACCTCGCGGTATAAATGAATCGTTTTACTGCCGAGCTTTACGATCTCATCTCCTGCCTGAAGCCCTGCTTCCTGAGCCGGATAGCCATCCATGACATCCGACAGCACCGGACGGTCGAATCCTACGCTCGCGACCAGAATCAAAGAAAATACAAATGCCATAATAAAATTAAAAATCGGCCCGGCCGCCACAATAGAAAAACGCTGTGAAATCGACTTGTTGTTAAATCCCCTGTCATCATCGCTCGCCTCATCTTCGCCCTCCATCATACAGGCACCTCCAAAAGGCAGCAGCTTCAAGGAATATTTCGTCTCTCCCTTTGTAAAGCCTACAACCGTAGGCCCAAGTCCCAGACAGAACTCATTTACTCTGACATCATTATACTTTGCCAACAGAAAATGCCCCAGCTCATGAAATAAAATAATAACGCTAAAAATAATTAATGCTAAAATAATATTCAATTTACCACCTGCTTTCTATCCATTCATACACTGATCGTTCTGTATCTAATATTTCATCCAGATTCGGCTGCTCCAGATACTTACAGTGTAACATACATTCGTTAATTATTTGTGTAATTTCTAAAAAAGTTATTTTATGATCTAAAAATTTCGCTACGGCACGCTCATTTGCAGCATTTAAGATCGTCGGCATATTTCCTCCGCGCTGCGCTGCCTGATACGCCAGTCTCAGTCCTTCAAACGTATCCAGATCCGGCTGTTCAAACGTAATGCTTCCAAGCGAATAAAAATCCAGCCGCTCTCCAGATAACGGCCTTCGCTTTGGATAATACAGCGCATACTGAATCGGAAGCCGCATATCCGGCGTTCCCAGCTGCGCAATGATACTGCCGTCCTCGTATTCCACCATAGAATGAATGACAGACTGCGGCTGGATGACGACCTGAATCTGGTCTAAATCCGTGCCAAACAGCCATTTTGCTTCCATAACCTCTAATCCTTTATTAATCATAGTAGCAGAATCAATAGTGATCTTTCTGCCCATGCTCCAGTTCGGATGCTTTAATGCATCTTCCACACGAATCTGCTTTAGTTCTTCTTTCTTCCTTCCGCGAAACGGCCCGCCCGATGCCGTCAGCAGAATTTTGTGAATTCTATTCCCCTTCTCGCCATTCAATGCCTGAAAGATCGCACTATGCTCACTGTCTACTGGAAGAATCGGCACCTGATATTCATCTGCAAGCGGCATAATTAAATGCCCCGCTGTTACCAGTGTCTCCTTATTTGCCAATGCTATACTTTTTTTTGCACGGATAGCTGCTATCGTGGGACGCAGGCCGATCATGCCGACAACCGCCGTCACCAGAATTTCCGATTCTGGAATAACTGCCGCTTCGATTAAGCCTTCCATGCCGCTTGCAATCTGCACCGGCAGATCACTTACCATAAGTCGAAGTCTTTTGGCATCATCCTCCTCCCAGACCGCTGCGAATTTGGGACGAAATTCCCTGATCTGTTTTTCTAATAACTCTATATTTTTTCCGGCAGTCAGCGCCCATACACGAAGATCTCCCTGCTCCCGCACAATATCCAGCGTCTGTGTCCCAATCGAGCCTGTTGAGCCCAAGATTGCAATATTTTTCATATCACACCCCAAACTTTCTTATAATACTAACCTAAGTCTGCCAAATAACACCGACTCACGAACGCAGTTATCTTAGATCATACGGCAAACTTTATCTCTCGTAAGTATCACATACGCACAGCGATAAGAGTGTCCATTCCTCACCTGTAAAATAAATTTCCCCACGGCAGAGCTGCGGGTATTTACATCAACCTCGCTTTGCTCGGTAAAAAACCAGTCGCAACTAAGCTGCGGGGAATCATACCACTCATTTATCAGCATCATTTCATAACGCCTTCCTTATAACAGATATGCCGCAAGATAATAAATCACAGGCGCTGTAAATATCACACTGTCAAACCGATCTAAGATCCCGCCATGTCCCGGTATCAATGTTCCATAATCCTTTACCTTGTAATTACGCTTAATCGCTGAAGCCGCAAGGTCTCCGATCATAGAAATCAAGCCTCCGACTGTACTAATCGCTGCCATCACAAAGATCTGTGCAGTCGAAATATCCATCTGCGTCCGGAAGACCATGCCATAAATTACCGTCAGCAGAAAAGCACCTGCCAGACCGCCAACCGCTCCTTCCACAGACTTTTTCGGAGATAAGACAGGCGACATTTTATGCCTGCCAAATTTTACCCCTACACAATAGGCACATGTATCGCATCCCCATGAACATAAAAATATAAGCCAGACGATGTAGGCCCCCTGCTCCATCATTCGAACCTGATAAATACACGCCAGCATAACGGCTACATAAAATACTCCAAAAAATACTGCCATTACCTGTGATGCATGATATTTCGGATAAGACAGTACGTATACAGACAGCAAAAGAATCAGCAGACCTAACACATACACCATAGAATCCGGTATCCACTGAACATATAAATTTGTATAATAAATAACTGCTGCCAGATAACCGATCCCTGCAGCCATCGTTCGTTCCATCTTGCAGACCCGATACAGCTCATACATTCCAATCAAAGAAATCACACAGGTAGCCGTCAAAAGTACTTCTCCGCCCGTAATAATCAATACAAGCGCAGCAGCCACCAGTACAATTCCGCTCATAAGTCTTGTTTTAAACATATCCTGCTCCTGAATTTGCCATGTAGATTTTTAAACACGAATTTATGACAATCCGCCAAATCTACGCTCCCTATTATTATATGCCTCAACTGCCTTGATCAATTCTTCTTCATCAAAATCCGGCCACAAAACATCCGTAAAGTAAAACTCGCTGTAAGCCAGCTGCCAGAGCAGGTAATTGGAAAGGCGCTGCTCGCCGCTCGTACGGATTAACAGGTCAGGATCTGGAATGCCTGTCGTATCCAGATATCCGGAAAATGTCTCCTCTGTCATTTCTTCTTTTGTAATCCTGCCTGCTTCTATATCTGCATACATTTTTTTCATCGCCCGCAGCATCTCATCTCTGCTGCCATAATTTAACGCAATCTGAAAATTAAAACCATCATATTGGCTGGATACTTCTTCTAATTCACGAATCTGCTCCTGAAGCTGCGGTGTCAGACGCGTGATGTCGCCCAGTACACGTACCCGCATATTATTTTTCTTTGCCGTTTTTTGGCAGGTCTTCATATAGCTGCCCAGCAGACGCATCAGTTCATCGACTTCGCTCTGCGGCCTGCTCCAGTTTTCGGTAGAAAATGCATAAACTGTAAGATATTTTATTCCCATATGACCTGCTATATCACATATTTTTTCTACATTTTTTGCACCGGATCTGTGTCCGTAATTTCTAGGCATTCCTTTTGACTTTGCCCATCTTCCATTGCCGTCTAATATAATTGCTACATGCTGCGGTATCTTCATCATCTTTTTCCCCTGTCTGGATGTACTAGTATATTCCCCAATAATTTTATATCATAAGGAAAAGGGGACATTGCCACAAGCTATGTCCCCGGTCATCGCTAAACAGTCATAATCTCTTTTGTCTTTTCCTCTACTGCCTTATCGACTTCACTTATATATTTATCTGTCATCTTCTGGACATTGCCCTCTAATTCTTTAATCTCATCTTCGGATATATCTTCCTTTTTACCAAGCTTTTTGAATGTTTCATTCGCATCACGCCTGATATTGCGCACAGCTACTTTTGCAGCTTCTCCCTTTTTCTTAATGTCGCGTGCCAGCTCCTTACGCCTTTCCTCTGTCAGCTCCGGGAACACCAGACGGATTATCTTACCGTCATTAGTAGGATTAATACCCAGATCCGAGGTAAGGATTGTCTTTTCGATAACTTTGACCATCGACGGCTCCCACGGCTGGATCTGAATCATTCTAGGCTCCGGCACGTTAACATTCGCTACCTGCTGAATCGGCGTAGGTGTTCCATAATAGTCAACCCGGAGCTTATCCAATACATGCGGATTGGCCCTCCCCGCACGGATACTTCCAAACTCGTCCTGCAGGTTCTTCAATGACTTCTGCATTTTATCATCAAACTGAACTAATCTGTCATCCATAATATCCTCCTAAACTGTAATCACCGTTCCATTGAAATTACCGCTGATTGCTTTCACAATACTGTCAGGTTCATTCAGGCTGAATACATACATCGGCATCTTATGCTCCATGCACATAATAGAAGCCGAGAGATCAACAACTGCCAGCTTCTTTGCAATCACTTCGTCAATGGAGAGCTGATCGTAGCGGACTGCATCCGGATTCAGCTTCGGATCACTGTCATATACCCCGTCCACTGCCTTCGCAAGCAGTATCCCATCTGCTTCTATTTCAACAGCTCGCAGTACAGCAGCCGTATCCGTGGAAAAATATGGATGACCTGTTCCGCCCGCAAAAAATATTACCATATTATGATTAAAATATTTATTTGCCCTGTCTTTTGAAAACAGCTTTGTAAAAGTACCACATGTAAACGGAGTCAGGATATTTGTCATCATCCCTTCTGACCGGAAAATCTCGGATACATAAATACAGTTCATCACAGTTGCCAGCATTCCAATCTGATCTGCCTTTGTACGGTCGATTGTCTCACTCGTCCTGCCGCGCCAAAAATTACCGCCTCCGATCACAATCCCGACCTGGATGCCGTCATCAACCAATTTTTTCACCTGCTTCGCAACTGTTACAACTGTCGCTTCGTCAAATCCTGTCTTTTTATCACCAGCCAAAGCTTCCCCGCTTAACTTCAAAAGAACCCTCTTCATCTTATCTGCCTTTCTCAGCCTCTCCAAACAAGCTGCCTGCATCAATTCTTATCTGCCTTTTTCAGCCTCTCCAAACAAGCTGCCTGCATCAATTCTTATTTACCTTTCTTAGCCTCTCCAAACAAGCTGTCTACATCAATATCTGCATAGCACTGCGAACAGAAGCCTTCAATTACGGCGCCATTATTGATCTGCACAGAACGGGATTTAATATTTCCTACGATAACGGCAGAAGTATCTACCACAACCGGTCCCTGAACATCAATATCTCCCTTTACTGCACCTGCAATGACTGCAGATGTCGCTGCTATGTTGCCTACTACGACTGAGCCAAGGCCAATTTTTACTGTCCCTGTGCTTGTAATCTCTCCTTCAACTTTTGCTGCATCGGAAAAGACTTCTGAAGCGGAGCTGTTGCCTTTTATAACACCGGTTACTTCCAGCTTGCCGTTACACTGCACATTGCCTTCTACACGGCCGCTGATACTGAAAGAACCTGTTGTTGACAGATTACCCTTGATATTCGTTCCTGTTGTAATAATTGATACTTCATCTGTAATTTCCGGTGTATCTGCCGATAATTCTTCCTCCATAGCCATTGCAGCCTCCTTCATCATCTCTTCATTCATTGGTACTTCCTCCTTAATTGTTGTACTAGTTTTCATATTTCTATTATTTGGATAAACATTCCTGACTACCGGCTCTGCCGTATGGCGCAGCGGTTCTGGGTCTGCTTCTTCTGCAAGCGCATCAAACGAAAAATGAACCTCATCCTCTTTATTCTGGTCAAGGTCAAATACACTGCTTAAGCGGCTGATTGCCTCATCCATAGAATTGCTGATAGAGCCATTCATAGAACTATTATTAGAAGTATCCGAGGTATTCATGGAGCTTCTGTTCATAGAGCTATTATTCGCAGAATTACTATTCATCGAAGTATTCATAAAATCTTTCACCAGACCCGGCTCTTTCAGCTTCTCCTTTGATCTAGGCGTCGCCGGCTGATTCTTCTGTGATACCGTCATCTCAGGCGCCTGCTGCATTTTAGGCGCTGCAGACACAGCCTGATTTTTAGATGACGAAGACGGCTTTGGCTCATAATCCGGAAGCTGCTCCAAAACAGGCTCTTCCGGCTCGATCTGTACATGCTTAACCTCCTCCGGTGCATCCACATGCTCTAATAATCCATCCAGCTTCGACAATTCAGACTCAAGATCCAGCTCGCCTTCCAGAGTATTTACCATCATCTCAGAAGATTCTTCCATATCATCTTCATTTTCCAAATCTTCTCCTGGCAAAAGTTCATTTACTGCCAGAGACAGATCATCTTTGAAATCTTTAAAAAAACTCATCTTATACCTCCATTTATCCGTATGTAGTCAGTCATTTACACGATCTGCCGAAATATGCTGTACAACTGTTGTATCTTCATCTATTGGAAGAAGCTGTGCGTCCATTTTCTGAAGCTTCTTAATTATCATCGGCAGTGCCTTTAATGTCTCCTGCTTATTTTCTGCGTCGTGCATCAGTACGACCGACGTATGGTACTTTACCACATCTTTCATGACATTGGCAACCATTTCTTTTGCCGTATATGTCACATTGGATGCGTCTCCGCATTCAGCATTCCAGTCAAAATAGGTAATTTCCCTTTTATTCAATATGCGGATAAACTCACTCATCTCAACAGAACTGACCTGATTGCTGCTGCCGCCCGGAAAACGATACAGCATACATTTTATGCCGGTGGCATTTTCAATCGTTTTTTGAATCCTGTCTAAATCCAGCTCAAATTTCTCCGCAGATTCATAAATATCCTCATATACATGGGAATAAGAATGCATTCCTATTGTATGTCCGCGCTCAGCAATCTGCCGGTAGCGCTCTAAAGATTCTTCATCATCCCTGCCAGTTACAAAAAAAGTGGCTTTGATATGGTATTCATCCAAAGTATCAAGAATTTTTTCTGTATTTTTACTGGGACCGTCGTCAAAGGTTAAATAAACCTTTTTAACTTCCTCTGCTTTTTTATCATCCTCTGTATAATTTGTATCATCCGTGCTGTCTGCTTCTTTGATACTTTCCTTTTCTTCTCTGTCCTTTTTTTCTCCTGCGTCTTTTTCTCCATCAGCTTCGCCGGCCTTCTTTATATGATCTGCAGACATGCGAATATACCCGGAATTTTCCCCGCCCATTGCTGATACGGCGGCTGAATCCGAATCCTTGTCCGATGACTGCTCTTTCGACATTTGACCGTCCGCCTGAGATATGGAGCCGTCTTTTCCTGCCTGATTTTCCTTCTGCTCTACTTGCTGGCTGCGTATTGTGTTTTTTGTAATAATATCAATCTGCTCTTGAAGCGAATTAACTTTTACAATCAGCGCAATCGAAATCAGCATCCAGGCAAACATCCACGTAACGATAAACAAAACCAGCCCGGTTTTCATGCGCTGAATTCGTTTTCTATGTGCAAGACGCTCATTTAACCCCTCATTTTTATCACTCATTCAATTTTCCGACCCCCTGGCCACTATTATCCCACCTATTGTAACACATTTAAAGCTCAATGAGTATGGCTTTTTTGCTTTATATTGTTGTTTTTTAAGAACAATTCAGGTTGTATTATCTGACTTTTTTTGTGTTTTCTGTAAATACCGCTGTGTATTGTTGGATTTTTCAGTCAATTCGTCTTTTCTAACCGGGCAAGTCAAATTACAATTCGGCCTTAACAATATCCGCCCTCTACGACTCTATTATCATTTCGTCAATAACAGTATGATAATCGGATATAGTATAGCATGATTGTTTCGAATTGTCATTATGAAATATTTTCTTTTCTAAAAATGTGTTACATATTGGCTAACCGAACGCTAGAGCGTGTTTGAAAAATCATTCCCGCGATCTGCACTCCCCACTTTGCGGATAATTCATCCCAAATTTAATCAACATAGCCCGCTATGCCTCATAAATTTGGGATAAATTCTCCATATCATGCCCTGTGGGTACATCTCACGGAAAGCATTTTTCAAACACGCTCTAGGAGAGGAAATCCGCCCGGTCTGACGGCGTCCGTTCCAGAATGCTTAGAATCTCTTGACATTCTGTAAAAGTCACCGGAAGACGGGACAGCTCCCATCCCCCGGCGTCCGTGCGGCCAATATATAACACATTATCTGAACTGTTACATATTGGCTAATACATAACAGTTCAGGCAATCATATATAAACAACAATAGCAGGAGAACAACATATGTCATCCTCCTGCATCCTGCTACAAAACTTCATCGACCTTGATTCCTTTAATATCCTCTGCGACCAGCTTCATTTTCAGCATCATGTCTGATACCTCCTGCTGTATATCGCTCTTAATGTTTTCCATTTTTAAAAGGCCTTCGGTCATAGGATCGGCTGAAAGCACCTCTGTAGTCTCTGTGCGACGGTGCTCTTTCTTTGCCTTTTCAGGATCCGCGAGCGCTTCCATCGCTTCCCGGCGCTCCTTTGCCTCCTCCAGCTTCTCCTGCTCTTCTTTTTCCTCCTCTTTGCGTTCCTCTGCCTTTTTCTGTTCCTCTTCAGCTGTCTCGTCAATATTGTCTTTGGCTTCATCTACCAGCATACCGATGATCTCATCACTGGCAGCTTCCATGATCTCTTCTGCTTCATCCTGTGCTTCCAGCATTGGATCCTTTTTCAGCCGTTCTAGATTTGTTGCACGTATGGTTGCGCTCTCTTCTACAATACCTTTTTTGCTGTCTGAGATATTTTTGTACTGTGTATCTTTATAAGAATCCATCTGAAGCGCACGGTTCTGGTATTCTGTATATCCTTTTCCATATCCCTGTGCATCCAGCTCTTTTCCACGCGTCATCTCTTCAGGGGATAGATGAACTGGAACATTTCCTCTTTTATATCGGTTATATTTTTCCAATATTTCCAGATCCTTCTGCTCCTGGCTGTCCTTATCCACTCCATACTCACTGCGCAGGTTTTCTTTGTCTTCATCAATCTTTCTAAGCTCACGGTTTGCGTCAGCCAATGTCTTATAATGCTGCTTGATACGGTCTTCACGCGCTTTTAAATCATCATCCAGCTTGCGTTCACCTGTATACGTATCACTGACAATTTTGTATGCCCGTTTTTTTGCCATTGCCCGTTTCTGCTCAATCGGATCAAACTGCCCATTTAAAAATGCTGCCTGTACTGAGCCGCCCTGCTTCTGACTGCCGATTCTGCCAGACTTATCTGCACGATCAGCACTGACGGTATCCGCACCTGCATAAATGCTGATACTGTTTACCCTCATTCAGCCACTTCCCTTCTACATATGTTTTGAAATATCAGATCTCTGCTGCATTCGGATTTAAATCGATATGCTTTGAAATATCAGATCTCTGCTGCATTCGAATTCAAATCGATATATTTTGAAATACCAGATCTCTATTACATTCGAATTTAAATTGAATAGTCATATCTTTGACCGATCTGACGTTCTTGATCTGTTCTGACGTAATCACTCATCTGCTTAAATATCACATCATTAATCTTACGAAGAAGTTCGTCTACCGAAGAGGCTGTAACTGTAATCGTATCTTCATCCTTGTACTTCCCGGCTTCCTCTGTCTTCTGCGAGCGCTTTTCTTCCATGCGTTCTTTTTCAGCAGCTTTTTTTGCCTTCTTTTTGTCTTCTGCCTTCTGCTCGGCCTTTTTCTCAATACGGTCACGCTGGGCTGCTAAAGACTTGTCAATTACCGCAAAGAATGAAGCATTTCCATGATCGTCTACCTGCATTCCATAGCTCTTTACCTTTCCTGCATTGACTCCGAGGCTCTCCTTGATCTGAGGCAGCTGCTTTGTAGCACTGTTTATGATTCCTTCGTACTGCTTTCTGTACTCTTCATCAACTGCCATACGCTCAATTTTTTCCTCGTCGATCAATACGACCATTCGGTTTGAGTTGGCATATCTGCCGGCATTTGCCTGTGCCTGTTCCTTCATATCACTGCTGACTAAGATAAAATCCATATTTCCGTATTTTTTCTTTAGCTTTTCGTAATACTTCTGCCCGGCTTCGCTAAGTTTCGGTTCGCCGATTGTCTTTCCATTTGTTACTTTCGTCTTTTTTACGGACGAATCTGTCTGGTCCGTCTTAGATGTCTTAGCATTCTGCGCTGTTCTGCCATTGGCAGCTGCCGCTGTAGTATAGCCGGCTGCCGCTGCCATGTCTGTCTGAGTAATTGTGTTCATATGCTTTCCTCCTTGAAAATATTAATGAATTCCTTTTACTAAAAAATAAAACTATCCCCAGAAATCATACCTGCTTGCAAGCTGGGAATATATGTTTCCAGAACCATCGTATTGATTAGATGCACTCTGTATGCCTGCTAAAGCATTATCAGAAACCTTACCTGCAATAAATGCCGTCTTTGATGTCAGATCTCCTGACGCGCCAAAGACCTTTTCAATGTCTTCGATGGAAGATGCCTTTAATTTCTCCTGATCTATTGAGAGCTCTCCGCCTTTGCCGATGGTAATTCCGATCTTCTCCAACTGTTCGCTATTCTCCTGGGCTGCTTCCTCAAGCATTTGTCCATAATACTGATTCAGCATACTGGATGATTTGTTCAGTTCTTTTAATGTAGTATTATAGTTATTTACATAGCTTTCGACTGTCTTATATACTTCATCCGAACTACCGCTTTCCTTAATTTTATCGAAGAAAGATTCATCTCCCTTACCGGACAATTTTTCTGACAGATCTTTCAGGCTGTTAGCTGACTTTTCCAGTTTTTTATAATTCTGGGTCATGGCGCTGGATACTTTTTTATTTCCGTCCAGCGCATCTAACAGCGTGTTTGAACTGGATGACCCACTGCTGTCATCGTTAATATAATCCAACAGGGTGTTTTGATTGATTGGTATGCCTGTCCTTTTTGCTGTTTCATTCAGCATGTGTGTTGTAATTCTCATTATATAAACCTCCTAATTGGTATGAAAGCTTTCGACCCTTTATTATGCTCATATAATATATCGGCAAAAGTATTAAAACTTAACAGGAAATGTAACGAAAGGTTAAAGTCTTATTAGAAGATGTCTAAACATTTCCATATCAATGGTTCACATCCAGTCAAAAATCGGGATTGACGCGAACTGTAACAATATCGCTGTTCTTAGGAACTGTTCAGAAATAATTTTTAATTTTGCTTGTCTTTTTCTCCGAGAGTACTGTTCAAAAATCAGTTACATAGAGCCCGCTATGCGCCTGTTTTTTGAACAGCACTCTCGAAGAAAAATCCTGCGCACTATTTAAAAGTTATTTCTGAACAATTCCTTAAATAAAAAGCGCGTTTGAACATCATTTGCAAAAAGCTGTCAAATAATCTATTCAAACGCGCCCAAAAACTAATATAAACTATTTTGCTTCCATTTACATATTGACCTGCGGCAGTTTCGCAATGGATTCTGCCAGTTCTTCATCCGTCGGGATATAGTCCTGCATCTGGCCGTCATTGTATTTCTGATATGCCACCATATCAAAATAACCGGTGCCTGTCAGTCCAAATACTATATTCTTTTCTTCTCCTGTTTCCTTACATTTCTTCGCTTCATCAATAGCTGCCTTAATCGCATGGCTGCTTTCTGGTGCCGGCAGAATGCCTTCTACTCTTGCGAAAGTTTCTGCTGCCTGGAATACTTCTGTCTGCTCCACGCTTCTTGCTTCTATAATTCCCTGATCGTACAATTCTGATACAATCGAACTCATGCCGTGATAACGCAGTCCGCCGGCATGGTTGGCAGATGGAATAAATCCGCTTCCAAGCGTATACATTTTAGCAAGTGGGCAGACCTTTCCCGTATCACAGAAGTCAAATGCATAAGTACCTCTTGTCATACTCGGACAGGATGCCGGTTCTACGGCAATGATCTTATATTCTGCTTCTCCTCTTAAAATCTCTCCCGCAAATGGAGAAATCAGGCCGCCCAGATTGGAGCCGCCGCCCGCACAGCCGATAATGGTATCTGCCTTGATGCCGTATTTATCCATAGCAGCTTTTGTCTCCATGCCGATAATCGACTGGTGCAGCAATACCTGCGCCAGTACAGAGCCCAGTACATAGCGGTATCCTTCCTGACTGGTGGCAGCTTCTACTGCTTCGGAAATCGCGCAGCCTAGACTGCCTGTAGTACCTGGAAATTCTTCATTAATTTTTCGCCCTATCTTCGTATCCATAGACGGGGACGGCGTGACCTTCGCTCCGTAAGTACGCATTACTTCGCGACGGAAAGGCTTTTGTTCATAAGAACATTTTACCATATAGACCTGACAGTCCAGATCAAAATAGGCACATGCCATAGAGAGGGCAGTTCCCCACTGTCCTGCTCCAGTCTCTGTCGTCACTCCTTTTAATCCCTGCTTCTTAGCATAATAAGCCTGTGCTATGGCTGAGTTTAATTTATGACTCCCTGATGTATTATTCCCCTCGAATTTGTAATAAATATGAGCAGGCGTATCCAGCTTTTCTTCCAGACAGTATGCTCTTACTAAAGGCGAAGGACGATACATCTTATAAAAATCCCGGATTTCCTTTGGTATATCAAAATATGGCGTTGTATCGTCTAATTCCTGCTTTGCCAGCTCCCGGCAGAAAATACCTGCCAGTTCATCTTCTGTAACCGGCTGCAGAGTTCCCGGATTTAAAATAGGCGCAGGCTTTTTCTTCATGTCCGCACGCACATTGTACCATTGTTTCGGCATTTCGTGTTCTTCTAAATAAATTTTGTATGGTATTTTATGTTCCATTTTGCTTCCCTTTCTTGGATTTCTTACTATTCATTCTTATCCGCTCGGATAATTATAAACTAACTGTGGTGTATTTTCAATAGTGACTTTCTACATATACAGATTAAGCGATACAGTAAAATCGAAGGCTGAACTGTTGCCGAACCGTAACATGCTGCTTGTAACAGTTCAGATAGGGTGTTACATATTGGCTGGCCGGACGCTGGGAGAGGGAATCCGCCCGGTCTGACGACGTCCGTTCCAGAATGCAAGAAGCCCTAAGCATTCTGCATTTACGCTGTGGCACC